>JASFUG010000316.1:0-4064 GCA_050050395.1 Nitrospirota bacterium | reverse complement strand
AGCACCCCTCGGTCAGTGGACGTCTCAAGGAGCCGGAGGCACTCTTCGAAGGTCAGGTCGTCTTGGGTCATCGCTCCCTCCTCGCCGTCTACGGGCTCCGGAACAATACCTCGCTGAAGCGAATCGCCTTGACCTGGATGATATCGCTGTCGATCGCCCGGGGCGGCGGATTGCTCGGGTGCATGAGGTTCTCGTTGGCGGGCACATTGAGGCCGTCCCACACCGCTCCGCTCGAGTTGCGATGGCCGAGACCGAGAATGTGCCCCATCTCGTGTGCCAGGGTATTTCCATACGCCTGGATCGTCGCCTCTCCGCCGGTCGCCGACGAACTATTGTCGATGCTGGTGTTCGGTACGGAGACGCCCCATAGGAGGTCCACGTGCCGGTCGGTCTGGGTCGGCTTCCAGCTCACGTCGGGGAACAGCACTACCATCTTCACCGTCCCCGCAGGCGTGTCTCCCGGGATCCCGGTCTTGGAGATCAGCGAGCTCGACGGGATGCCTTTGTCCTCCAGCGTGTAGGAGGCCCGCGTATACGCCCGCGGCGGATCCTTGCGCGGCTTGGGCGCGTGGTTCACCGGACAGAGGCGGGCGGTGGCCAGCGCCCTCGCGGACGACTCGGAATGCATGTAGGCGAACGAGATCACCTCGTTGCGCGCGTTGATGCGAATCGCGGCGACCGAATCGCTCGAGGTGGCATTGAAGGTCAGGGCTACGTCGTTGACCTCGACGTCGAAGTGCCCGTCGGAGACCTTGGTGACCGTCACCACCTTGGAATCGAGGGTGGGCAATCCGATCTTCTTGTTGCCCGCAGAGGTAGCGATCTCCGCCGAGTCGTCGGGGACCATTTCGATACCGGCCGCACGCAGGTAGATGTTCATGACCTTGACGTGCTTCTTGGCGTCGTCGTGCGAGCTGGTCGGCACCCGGGCCCCGGCACCGGTGGTGAAGATGCGGTTGATTCGATACTTCACCTTGTGCAGCGGGATCACGTGGGCACGGTACAGCCCGTACGGAAACCCGCCCGAGTACGGTTGAATGAGGACATCCTCCTGCTTGGTGCCGAAGATCTCGATCTTCTTGCCGTGCTTGGCGGTCTCTCGGTTAGGGAAGTCGGCTCCACCCTCGTACCCTGCCGGTTTGTCATTGCCACGGATCCACCAGGAGATGCGGTCGTCGTCGTCGGTCCAGCCAAGATCGGGCTCGATCTTGGTGATTTCGATCTTCGGCACCTGTTTAGTGTCCTCTTTGGCGGCGCCGTCAAGAATCACGATCCCCGCAGGGTTAGGGATCTTATTGATGTCGTCGGTGCTCTTGACCGTGATGTTCGACCTCACCGGGTGGATCTCGACCCGCACGGCGGTGAGCTTGTGCGTCGTTTCGAACTGCCCCTGGTCGGTGGTGACCTTGACCGTCACCTCCTTGTCGTCCAGGGCCGCGCTCAGGGCCGTGGCCTTGAGCTTCAGCGTCTCAGCATTGGTGGCGCCGACGGCGGTCAGTCCGGATAGGGTCCACTCGAAGGCAGTGGCCTTGGCCGGCTCGCAGAACGCCCGCAGCTCGACCTCATAGTTCACGCCGACGATGAGCGGTGCCGGCACAAACTGGGAGCGCGTTGTGCGTGCAGGCTTCTCGGGCACCACGACCCCCTTCATGTCCTTGGGTTGAACGTTGCTCACAACCTCCATGTTCACCACGGTCAACTTGACGGTGTCCGTGACGGTCTTGCCATCCGCGCCCGTGTACGACACGGTGAGCTCCTCACCAGCTCGGGCAGCGCTGAGCTCCTTGCCCTTGACTGAAACGATCCGCTTGTCCGCGTCTTGGAGCTCAATCTTGGTGCTGGTGGTCGTCCACTTGAAGCTGCCGGCTGCATCCGGATTGGGCACGGCCTGAAGCTTCAAGAGACCGCCGACCAGGACCCCCGAGGCCGGGGCGTTCACGCCGTCCTCATGGTGGATCTTCACCGCTGCGCCGACGACCGGCGGGACGACCTTGCCTCCCCCTTCACAGGGACAGTCGCGGGTGATGCTGTCGTAGAAGCTGCAGTGGAACTCCTCCTTGAAGCGCGGCAGCGGCGGGTTCTTCTGCTTGTTGCACGGTCCGAGGTCGCCGTGCTTGCACGGGATCCGCGGCAGGCGCGCCGCGTTGAACAGGAAGAAGGTGACGCGCCGGTTCTCCTCGTTGGGCTGCTCGGTCTCCACCACCGGGTTGAGCTCGCCGCACCCCATGTGCTTGGGATCCATGAAGCGCGCGTCGTCGACCGCCACGTCGTGCTTGCCCGCCATGTACACCGCGAACAGCTTCTTGCGGGTGTTGGGGCCGGCGATGCCGTCGACCGTCAGGCCGTTGTCCCCCTGGAACTGCTTCACCGCCGCCCGGGTCTTGGGACCGTCGATGCCGTCCACGGGGCCGGGGTCGTACGGACCGCCCATGTCCTTCAGGATCTCCTGGACGGACCGGATCCCCCATCCCTCCTCCTTGTACAGGTCCTCCCAGATCTCCGGCTGGTTGGTGATGAAGGCGTAGACGCTCAGGGCGCGGCGCTCGCTGAGCTGCTTGTTGTAGCTCTCCGAGCCGACCTTGTCGGTATGGCCGAAGATCAGGACCTTCGCCTCCGGGTGCTTGGCGAGCTCCGCCTCGACCTTCTTGAGATCGCCCACCACCGACGGCCGCACGAAGGACTTGTCGAACTCGAAGGTGACCCCGGAGACCTTCTCGCACCCCTCGAACTGCTTGGCAGGCGCGGGCTGTTTCTTTACCCGCAGGGTGTGCTCCTTGTCCACCGCCAGGCCGACCCGCTTGAAGGGGGTCGGGATCAGCAGATCGCTGCGTGGTTCGCCGTCGGCGGAGATGACGAAGTGGTTGTCGTCGCCGCGCTTGTAACAGCCGAGCTCGTCCCGCAGGTGCTCGTCGATCACCTCCGGGTCGTCGGTCCCCCAGTTGAAGCGCGCGATGTCCTCGGCGGTGATGGCGTTGCCCGCCGCGGTCTCGCGCTCGGCGATCTTCGCCAGGGTGTCGCCGTCCTGTGCCTGGTACTTGGTGGCCGTGGATCGTCGTTCGAAGCCCATGGATCGTCCTGCGGTGAATGTCGGCGACTAGCCGATCTGCACCACCTCCCACGCCTCGCTATCGCTCATCTTCTGGATGTCGCAGGTACCGGATACCAGCCCCTTGACCTCGATCATCCCATCGTCGCCACTGGTGACGTCCTGGGTCTTGCCGTCCGGCAACGTCAGGGTGAGGGTGACCCCTGCGACCGGTTGATCGGTGGCGTCGTCAATCACCCGGAAGCGGATCCAGCTTGCCGTCGACGGCGTCGTGTCGGAAGCCGCGGTCGCAGCGCCGCCTCCCGTCGCCCCTGTTTCCTTGGCTCCGCCCTTATCCTTGGTGAGCGATCCGGCGAAGGGCCGCTCCCAGACCAACGAGCGCCGCGGCACAGCCGCCCGCGATGCGGCGAGCGACGCCACCTGCATCCTTCCACCCGCCACGTGACGCGCCAGGTGGTCTACCACCTCCTTGTCGACCATGCGCGCGACCCGCTGCGTGCCGAGTTCCGCCGCGAGGCTGCGTCGTAGGACCCCCATGTTGAGGGGATCACGCGCGAAGCTGCGCAATAGCTGGGTGGCCGCCATACGATCGCGCACCGGGGTCGCGCCCTCGGCACCGCCGGCGTCACCGGGACGTAGGAGCTCGATGGTCCGCAGACCGCTGGACAGGATGTTACGCACCGCCCGCTCCGTCAGTAGTCGGTGCCCACACCGTGACGCGGCGCACACCACCCACGATGCCGGCGATCTGCAGGTTGCCCGCAAGGCGACCAACCTCGTCGTCGCCCACCGTGAGGCGGGTCAGGAAACCGTAGCGCCCTTGCGGGGCGCTCTCCGGGATTGGGATGGTGAGCTCGAACTGGTACTCGCCGTTCGCAGTGACGTCCTTGGAGTAGTCGTAGGTGCGCCGGCTGATGGTGTTGCCGTCGGGATCGATCAGGGCGCGCTCTTCTGTGACAACCACTTCGCTCTCCGGTGGGATCTGGATGGCGAAGGTGGAAATCCACCCCACCTCCGT
>JASFUG010000315.1:0-4082 GCA_050050395.1 Nitrospirota bacterium | reverse complement strand
CCCCGGTGCAGGTGCGCAAGTACCGCGCCCGCCTCTCCGGCCCGCTGCTGGACCGCATCGACCTGCACGTGGAGGTGCCGGCACCGACCTACGGCGAGCTGCGCGCCGGCCCGGCGGCGGAGGGATCGGCGCCGGTGCGTGCCCGCGTGGCGCGCGCCCGCGCGGCCCAGACGGCGCGACGCGATACGACGGGTGTGCACTGCAATGCCCGGCTCGCCCCGGCCGCCCTGCGCCGGGTTTGCTCGTTGCCGAGGGAGGCGGACGACCTGCTCGCCGCCGCCGTCGACCGCCTCGGGATGTCGGCGCGCTCGGTCCACCGAGTAATCAAGGTCGCGCGTACGATCGCCGACCTGACCGGCCGAGACGCAATCGAGGTGGCCGACGTGGCGGAGGCCCTGCACTTCCGCACCCTGGATCGCGTCGTCGTGTGACCGGACGCGGGCGACACGGGCTGGGTATGAGAAGAAAAACAGGACAAAAGATATCCGCTTGCTATACTTCGGCTATTGATCTACCCATCCTGCTGTACCCGCTATCACGAAGAGGAGATTGCCATGCCCCACGTCACCTGCACCCTCGATCCGATCTCGATGCGCGACATCGCCGATACCACGGGCCACCCGTTCGTCCACGAGGGTCACGGCGAAGATGAGCTCACCGTCTACTTCGAGAACGAAGCCAATCGTCGTGCGTACCTCGCCACCCCTGTTGAGCACCCGTGCCAGGACATCGGTATCGACATGGGTAATCCCATCGAGGAAGGGATCGATAACGGTTAGCCCGTGCCGCCACAGGCCCCGGAGGCCCATCTTCCACGGCCGGTGAGCGCACGCGCGCAGCGGCGCCCGCCTTAGCCTTACTCGCGCCGGTCGCCTTCGGAGGGGACGAGATGCAGGCGACGGTGTTCCAGGAGGATCGCGAGCACCTCTTCCGGCGAATCGGCGACCGAGCAGAGGGCGAGGTCCTTGGCGTCGACGCAGCCACCTCGCCGGACCGTCTCACCGAGCCAGTCCAGGAGCCCGCGCCAGTACTTGGCGCCGTACAGCACGACCGGGAACATTCTAATCTTCTCGGTCTGCACCAAGGTCAGCGACTCGAATAGCTCGTCGAGGGTACCGAAGCCGCCGGGGAAGATGACGAACGCCACGGCGTACTTCACGAACATCAACTTGCGCACGAAGAAGTAGCGAAAGTCGAGGCCGATGTCCTGATAGCGATTGGGCACCTGCTCGTGCGGCAGGTCGATGTTCAGCCCCACCGACTTGGAGCCGTTGCCGAAGGCCCCCTTGTTCGCCCCCTCCATGATCCCCGGCCCGCCGCCGGTGATTACCGCGAAGCCCGCCGCACTGAGGCGCGCTCCCACCTCCTCCGCCGCCTGGTAGTAAGGCGAGTCGTCACCGAGCCGCGAGCTGCCGAAGACGGCGACCGCGTGACCGAGATCGTGGAGGGACTCGAAGCCGTCCACCATCTCCGACTGGATGCGAAAGACGCGCCAGGTATCGGTGCTCCGCAGGTCTTCCATCAGTTGTTGCCACGTGGGACATCGGGTCGGACGCGCCGGATCGAACCGGCTCTCAGGCTACACCAAGGTCGAGTAGCCGGAAATGGAGGGCACCGGGCGCGCCACGATTTCTTCACGGGGCCTCCCTTCAACCGGCGCCGCCCAGACTCATATACTTGCGGTCGATCTGGAGGCGTCGATGGATTTTGTACGCGAGCCATCTCCGAGGGTTCCCCTCACCCTGTCGGAGTCCACCGTGGTGCAAGGGGACTCGGCCGAGGTTCTCGGGACCTTGCCGGAGGGGCTGCTCCGCTGCTGTATCACCTCCCCACCCTACTGGGGCCTCCGGGACTACGGCGTTTCTGGGCAGATCGGAGCCGAAGAGGAGCCCGCGGACTACATTGACCGGCTGGTCGGCGTCTTCGAACGGGTCCGCCGCGTGCTGCGGAACGACGGCACCCTGTGGCTGAACGTCGGCGACAGTTACACCAGTGGCAACCGTGGCTACCCTGGTAGCGGTGCGAACAGGGCCTGCAGGTCCTCGGCGGTCAGGGCGACGGCCTCTTCGCCGCGCCGCGCGCGGGTGATGCCCGCTACGAGGGCGCGCTTCTTCTCCTGGAGGGCGAGGATCTTCTCCTCCACCGTCGCCTCGGTGAGGAGCTTGTAGACGAACACCGGCTTGTCCTGGCCGATGCGATGGGTGCGGTCGGCGGCCTGGGCCTCCACCGCCGGGTTCCACCACGGATCGTAGAGGATCACGGTGTCGGCCTCCGTGAGGTTGAGGCCGACGCCTCCCGCCTTGAGGCTGATGAGGAACAGGTCGACCTCACCGTGCCGGAAACGGTCGATGGCCGCCTCGCGATTGCGGGTCCGGCCGGTGAGCTTGGTGTAGCCGATGTGGCGCTCGACCAGGGCCTCCTCGATGAGCGCCAGCATGCGGGTGAACTGGGAGAAGAGCAGGATGCGGCGGCCCTCCTCGAGCTGCTCCGGCACCAAGTCCATGAGCAGCTCCAGTTTGGCCGAGGCCTTCACCCCGGCGGCCTGTTTGAGGCGGAGCAGGCGCGGGTCGCAGCAGGTCTGGCGCAGCTTGAGCAAGGCGTCGAGGATGGTGATGTGGCTGCGCGCCAGCCCCTGGGCGGCGATCGCCTCGCGCACCTTGCACTCCATGGCGAGGCGGATGGACTCGTACAGGGTCGCCTGGCGCTCGCCGAGGGGGACGGTGCGCAGGATCTCGGTCTTCGGCGGCAGCTCGGTCGCCACCTCACCCTTGGTGCGGCGCAGGAGAAAGGGGGCGACCCGCCGCGCCAGCCGCTCGCGCAGCTCGTCGTCACCGTGCTTCTCGATCGGCCGCCGCCAGCGCGCGGTGAAGGTCGCCGCGTCGCCCAGGAAGCCGGGCATGAGGAAGTCGAACTGCGCCCACAGCTCGCCGAGGTGGTTCTCCATGGGCGTACCGGTGAGGCACAGGCGGTGGCGGGCGCGGATCTCCCTCACCACCCGCGCCGCCTTGGCGCGCGGGTTCTTGACCGCCTGGGCCTCGTCGAGCACCAGGTAGTGGTAGTCGTGGGCGGTGAGGGCCTCGCCATCGCGCAGCAGCAGGGGGTAGGTGGTGATCACCAGGTCGGCGTCGCCGATCTCTGCGAAGCGGTGTTGCCGGTCGGCGCCGTGCAGGACCACCACCCCCAGTCCCGGGGTGAACCGCTCTGCCTCGCGCCGCCAGTTCCCCATCAGGCTGGTGGGGGCGACCAGGAGACTCGGGCGGTCACGGCGCCCCGCCTCCTTCTCCACCAGGAGGTGGGTCAAGGCCTGGACCGTCTTCCCCAGCCCCATGTCGTCCGCGAGGATCCCGCCCAGGCCGAAGGCGCGCAGGAACTGGAGCCAGTCCACGCCCCGCCCCTGATACGCGCGTAGCTCGCCACGCAGGCCATGGGGCGTGGGCACGGTCTCGATGCCGTGGAAATTGCGCAGCTTCCGGCCCAGCTCCCGGAGCCCATTGCCGCCGCGCACGGCGACCCCACGCTCCTCCAGCTCGGCGAGGTGCGCGGCATCGACCCGCGCCAGGCGGAGGCGATCGCCGTCGCCGGGGATGCGGTCATAGAGCTCGTAGAGGGTCTCCAGGACCGGACGCACCTGTGCTGCGGGAAGAGTGACGTAGGTGTGGTCCGCCACCGGGAGGGTGACCGGGTCGGGCAGCTCATCCGGTCGGAAGCATTCCACCAGTGGGGCGATGAGCGGCAGGAGGGGGCGGCGCTCTCCGTCGATCTCCACGTCGAAGCGCAGGTCGAACCACCCCCCGTCCCCCTCGTCCACCTCGGCGTGCCAGGCCTCCGCTTCGGTGAAGCGCAGCCGGAAGCTCGGGTCGCGCTCGATGCGCCACCCCTCTGCCTCCAGGACCGGGAGGGTCTCGTGGAGGAACGCCCACCACCGCGCGGCGCTCTCCCCGCGGCTCACCTCCGCCGGGCTGAACCAGGCGATCGCCCCGTCCTCCTGCCGCTGGTAGGGGGCGAAGCCGAGGTCTTCAAGGCGGTGGACCGCCTGCTCCTCGTCGTCGAGCTGACGGTGGATGCGCACCACCCCGTCGGGA
>JASFUG010000314.1:0-4085 GCA_050050395.1 Nitrospirota bacterium | reverse complement strand
CGAGACGCGCCGCCCGCACCGCCCATTCGTGGCGCGACACGATTCCGAGTCGGCCGCCGCTGGTCTCCCCGTCACTCGCGTAGAGGTAAATCAGATCGATGTCCGAGGAGAAGTTCAGCTCCCCGGCCCCGAGCTTGCCGAGACCGAGGACCGCGAAGCCGCCACCGGTGGCGGCTGGCACCATCGTTCCGTAGCTCTCGTCCAGGGTTCGCCGCGCAAATTCGCACGCCGCCTCCAGGGCGACCTCCGCCAGCCACGTCAGCTCGGCGGTCGATTCCTCGATGCTCGCCACGCCGAGCAGGTCACGGGACGCAATGCGCAAGAGCTCGCGCGCGCGGAAGCGACGTGCCGCGGCCATCCACGCCGCCTCGTCGACCACTCCTTCGAGGTAGTGCCGGAGGTGGTCGGCGATCCGCTCGCGCAACCGCGGCCCGGGCCAGTTGTCGCGATGGATGGCCCACGCGAAGGCGTCGGGATCGGTATTGAGATGGCGACAGAGAAAGGGTGAGTCCTCCGCAAGGGCCATGGCGACCCGGCCGGCGAGTACCGGTTCGAATGTCGGCGGCGTCACCATCTCGCCCATCCGCTCCAGCCGTCCGACGGTGGCTGGCGGTGCACCGGCCCGCTGCGCACGTCCCACTAACTCCCGCCAAAACGGATCGAGCGCCACACCCATCGCCGCAGTGTAGACCGTGCCAAAGCCTCGTCACCACGACCCTTGAGGCGGCGTTACAACGTCGTCTCGGAAGCGGTGGCCCATCTCAGGACCGGACGGCAAATGTAGAAGCGAACGAACGATCCGTCGCATGCCTCCAATTCCGTCGCGCCGACTGTTCGTGTGGCTGCCTTTGCCAGCGGTTGGTCAGCGGTTCGCCTCGTGTCAGTGAATCGGCCGACGGGCGGTGCCGATGTCTCGTCGGTCGGGGTGCGCATAACCACGTGCTCGAGATCTCAAAGGGTCGCGGTGACGCTTTATCGCGAGCTCCGAACCGTGCGTATTTCCTCGATCCTTTGACGGTGCGACGGCGGCCACTGGATGGCCATCGGTTTACGGGCGGAATGGCCAGCGCCATGCATCCCCGAGTTGGCCCTGAAACGTGGATAACATGACGCGATCGACGTGGAAACTGAGCGAACATGATGTGGTCGGTCATGCTCCGTGATCGGGTGCGTTTCTATGCACATGCGACGTACGCTTGCCTCGCGTTGCCTCGCCGGTCCGATACGACGATGCCGCACCAGCGAATCGGGTTGAGGGGTCACAGACCCTGTGTTAGCGTCTCCCGCCTTGGTTTCCCGGACGGTTTCCGGGTGGTTGGTGGCTTGCGCCATGGATGACGCACAAGTAACCCGGATTGCCGACCTCGCCCGGCTCGACCTGGCAGTGGAGGAGAGTGCCGCCATGGCGGCGCAGCTCACGAGGATTCTCGACTACATAGACCAGCTCAACCGTCTCGATACCTCGGCCGTGGAGCCCACGACCAACCCGATCGAGCTGGGGGACGTGTTTCGCGAGGACGAGGTGCGTCCCTCCCTCCCTACGGAGCTGGCCCTGGCCAATGCGCCAGCCACGGATGGTGCCTTCTTTATCGTCCCGCGGGTAATATAGATCGTCCTCGACAGGAGTTCAGAGACCTCCATGTTGCGCTGCATGCTCAAGGCCAAGATCCACCGGGCCACCGTCACTGACTGCAATATCAACTACGAGGGCAGTATCACGGTCGATGCGGACTTGCTGGTCGCCGCCGACATCCTGCCTTACGAGAAGGTGTCGGTGGCCGACATCAACAACGGCGAGCGGTTCGATACGTACGTTATCCCGGGCGAAGCCGGCTCCGGGGTGATGTGTGTCAACGGTGCAGCGGCGCGCAAGGTGCAGATCGGCGATCTGATCATCCTGTTTGGCTACGGCTATCTGCGGGAGGAGGCGATCGCCGCCGATTACGCTCCCCGGGTGGTCACGGTCGACGCGCGCAATCGCATGGTCGCATCGCCTGCCGCGGCCGCGTAGCGCCGCTGGGTGTCGGATCCAATGGCCGATCCCGACGCCGCCTGCCTCACCCTCCACGAGGCGGCCGCCCGGATCGCGGCGGGCGAGGCCACCGCCGAGGCCCTGACCGAGGCGTGTCTGGCACGCATTGCGGCCGTGGACGACGGGCTGCACGCCTTCGTGCATTGCACCGCGGAGGAAGCCCTGGCGCAGGCACGACAACGTGATGCGGACCGACCCGATCCTCTGCCACCCCTGTGGGGGCTGCCGATCGCGATCAAGGACAACATCTGCACCCGTGGTCTTCCTACGACGTGTTGTTCGCGGCTGCTCGCCAACTTCCGGCCAGTATACGACGCGCACGTGGTGGAGCGGCTCGCCGCCGCCGGAGCGGTGATCGTGGGCAAGACCAACATGGACGAATTCGCGATGGGGTCGTCGTGCGAGAACTCGGCCTTCGGCGCCACCCGCAATCCGTACGACCTCGATCGGGTGCCGGGGGGATCGTCCGGCGGCTCGGCGGCGGCGGTGGCGGCGGATGAGTGCCTCGCGGCGCTGGGCTCCGATACGGGCGGTTCGATCCGCCAGCCCGCGGCCCTGTGCGGCGTCGTGGGGCTCAAGCCCACCTACGGGCGGGTGTCGCGCTACGGGCTGGTGGCCTTCGCCTCGTCGCTGGATCAGATCGGGCCGCTGACCAAGGACGTCCGCGACGCGGCGCTGCTGCTCCAGGCGATCGCGGGTCACGATGGGCGAGACTCCACCTCCGCGCGCAGGCCACAGGAGGATTTCGTCGCGGCCCTCGACCAGGGGGTGGACGGTCTGCGCATCGGCATCCCGAAGGAGTACTTCGTCACCGGGCTCGATCCGGCGGTGGAGGCGGCGGTACGGACGGCGATGGCCACCTACGAGTCGCTGGGCGCGGAGCTGGTGGAGGTGAGCCTGCCCCATACCGAGTATGCGGTCGCGACGTACTACGTGGTCGCCACCGCCGAGGCCTCATCCAACCTCGGGCGCTTCGACGGGGTGCGTTACGGCGTGCGTCAGGAGGGCAAGGACCTCGTCGACCTCTATACCCGCACCCGGACGGATGGATTCGGTGAGGAAGTGAAGCGACGCATCATGCTCGGCACGTTCGCCCTGTCCGCCGGCTACTATGACGCCTACTACGGCAAGGCGATGGCGGTACGCACCCTTTTCCGGCACGACTTTCAAGAGGCGTTCCACCGTTGCGACGTGCTTCTTTCGCCGACCACACCCAGCCCCGCCTTCGCCATCGGCGAGAAGACCGACGATCCCCTCTCGATGTACCTCTCCGACATCTTCACCATCTCCGCCCCGCTGGCAGGGATTCCGGCGATTTCCCTGCCGTGCGGGCGCAGCCCCGAGGGGCTGCCCATCGGCCTGCAGCTCATGGCCGACAACTTTGCCGAGGCCCGATTGCTGGCGGTGGCCCACGCGTTCGAGCAGGCCACCGAGCACCACCTCATGCGGCCTGAGCTGTAGTTTCTGGCGGCTTCGGGGGAGCGCTTGCGGGAGCGATTCTCCCCGTAGACCTCCTTGTGCCGCCGAGAATCGGCGATTCTTTGACTTGGCTAAGAGCGCTCCCTACGCTTCCGCGCCATGGATGTTGAAACCGTCATCGGGCTGGAGGTTCACGCCCAGCTCAAGACGTGGACCAAGATCTTCTGCGGCTGTTCCACCACCTTCGGCGCCGCGCCCAACACCCAGACCTGCCCGGTCTGTCTCGGTATGCCCGGCTCCCTGCCGGTGCTCAACCGGCAGGTCGCGGACTTCGCCATCCGCATGGGGCTCGCGACCCACTGCACCATCAACCCGGTATCGCGCTGGGCGCGCAAGAACTACTTCTACCCGGATCTTCCGAAGGCGTATCAGATCTCCCAGTACGAGGCACCGATCTGCGAGCATGGCTACGTCGACATCCAACTCGCGGACGGCGGGCATCGGCGGATCGGTCTCACGCGCATCCACATGGAGGAGGACGCCGGAAAAAACATCCATGGCGAGGGCGGCGATCCAAACAGCTATATCGACCTGAACCGCACCGGCGTACCGCTGCTGGAGATCGTCAGCGAGC
>JASFUG010000313.1:0-4100 GCA_050050395.1 Nitrospirota bacterium | reverse complement strand
GACCAGGAGGGGCCCGCCGAGTGCGGCCAGCTTGTCGTGCAAGGTGGCGGCGGTCTCCCGTGGATCGAGGGGGACCGCGCGCTGCAGGAGGATGTCGCCGGTGTCGAGCCCCTCGGCCATGTACATGGTGGTGACACCGCTCTCTGCCTCGCCGTTGACGATCGCCCAGTTGATCGGCGAGCTGCCGCGATACTTGGGTAGCAGGGAGGCGTGGACATTGATCGCCCCGAGGCGGGTCATCTCCAGCACCTCCACCGGCAGGATCGCACCGAAGGCGACCACGGCGATCGCGTCAGCCCCCGCCTCTCGCAGCCGCTCCTGATGCTCGGGCCTCTTGAGAGTGGGGGGCTGAAACACGGGCAGGCCGAGCGCAGTGGCGCGCTGCTTCACCGCCGGGGCCTGCAGATGCTTGCCGCGGCCAGCGGGTTTGTCCGGCCGTGTGACGACGAGGGCGACCTCGAATCCCGCCTCGACCAGGGCGTCCAGGGACGGTACGGCGAACTCCGGGGTGCCCATGAAGATGACGCGCATCGGTTCCGTGCGGTGGGTGGTTTACCTCGAAAGGCGGACGTGTGACTGTAGGATGGGTGGCACTCTCCCGATTTCTCCGCGGTGTGACAAGATCCGACACGCCGCGAAAACCGGCTGCCCGGGAGGGTGTCGCCGCTCGCTACCGGCAGCGCGGAGACCGCCGTGAAGTGGCCATCGGTGAAGAAGATGATCCGCAAGAAGTTCCCCGGCGTACCGGAGGTGTCGACGGCGGAGCTGGACCGCTGGCTCGCCGCCGCCGACCGCCCGTCGCCGGTGCTCCTGGATGTCCGTGCGGCCGCGGAGTTCGCCGTGAGCCACCTGGCTGGCGCACGTCCGGCGCCGACGGCCGACGACGCCCTGCGCCTCCTGCGCAGCGCAGGCAAGGACCATCCGATCGTCGCGTATTGCTCCGTCGGCTATCGCTCGGCCGCCATCGTGGAGCGCCTGTCCGCGGCCGGTTTCACCCGTGTCCGGAATCTAGAGGGCTCGCTCTTCCAGTGGGCCAACGAGGGGCGACCGGTGTATCGCGACGGTCGCGCGGTCGAGGAGGTCCATCCCTACGACGACAAGTGGGGCGTGCTACTTGACCGGGACCTGTGGGCCACCTCGGCGTCCGATTGATCGCGGCGACCGTGCCCGGGAGGAAGGCGATGTTGAGCGCGGCGGATGAACGGTTTCTCGAACGGCGGCGCACCCTCGTCAGGTGGTGGCCAGTGGTAGGCGCCGGCATGGTCCTGGCGATCCTGGGCTTCTGGGGCTACCTCTTCCTGCGTCGCCCACTGCTCGCCAACCCGTTTCACCTCATGCACGAGCTGGAGCGCCACGCCCTCTCCGAGGAGACCCTCGTCGTTCTCGCGGTGGTCGGCTCACTCATGGTGCTTGCTACCGGTCTCATCCTCCTCGTCGTCGTGGCGTTCGTCTTCGCGGCGATGGCGAACGAACGGCGCCTCATCGCGATGGTCGATCGGCTGCGTGCACGGTAGGTGTCGCTCCCGACCGAAGGGTGACGTCCACGCCAGGCACCGAGCGAGCGCGACACAACTTGCCGCTCACGCCGCTCCATGTGTGAAGCGTGCGGCGCGTGATCGGCCTCGCGCCGTCGCGGGGCCTTCGGCGCCGCAATGGAAGGGACGACCCTTGATCCCGCCTCCGCCGCGGCCAATGATGATTGCCGCTGATGGACCGCAGCGCGGCGGTCATCGCGTCGCCAACCACTGCCTCGACACCCTCCCGTGGCCAGCCTTCCCCTCAAGACCGGCGTCGTCCTGGTCAACCTGGGCAGCCCGGTGGCGCCGACGCCGCCGGCGGTCCGGGTCTTCCTGCGCGACTTCCTCGGCGACCCGCGGGTGCTCGACATGCCGGGCATCGCCCGCGCCATCCTCCTCAACCTGGTGATCCTGCCGTTCCGGCCGCGCAAGTCGGCCGAGGCGTACGAGAAGATCTGGTCGGAGGAGGGCTCGCCCCTCATGGTCCACGGCCGCGCCCTGCGCGAGGCGGTGGCCCTACGACTCGGGTCGACGGTGCGGGTGGAGCTCGCCATGCGTTACGGCCATCCCTCCATCGAGGCCGCCCTCGACCGCCTCCGCTGGAGCGGTTGCGACCGCGTGGTGGTCTTCCCCCTCTATCCACAGTTCGCCGCCTCCACCACCGGCTCGATCCTGGAAGAGGTGTACCGCGAGGCGGGCCGGCTGTGGAACACGCCGTTCATCCACGTGGTCGAGCCTTACTACGACCATCCCGGCTTCATCGACGCCGCGGCGGAGCTGGCGCGGGTCGAGCTGGCGGCCTCCCGGCCCGAGTTCGTCCTGTTCAGCTACCATGGGCTGCCGGAGAAGCAGGTCCGCAAGGGCGACGACAGCGGCAACCAGTGCCTGGCCGCCGCCGACTGCTGCGAGCGGCTCTGGGAAGGGAACCGCAACTGCTACCGCGCCCAGTGCTTTGCCACCAGCCGCGCCCTGATCAACCGGCTCGGCCTCACCGCGGAGACCACCGCCACCACCTTCCAGTCACGCTTCGGCAAGACCCCCTGGATCCAGCCCTTCACCGACATGGAGATCACGGCCCTGGCCCACCGTGGGGTGAAGCGCCTGGCGGTCCTGTGCCCGGCCTTCGTCGCCGACTGTCTGGAGACCCTGGAGGAGATCGGCATCCGCGGTCGCGACGCCTTCTTCGCCGCCGGCGGCCAGGAGCTGACCCTCGTCCCCTGCGTCAACAGCTACGACCCCTGGGCCGACGGCGTCGTCCGCATCCTCCACGACTCCGCTCCGTGGCTGGCCGCCGGGTAGGGGAGCGCCCCATTCGCCCATCAAGCCGCGATGACGTCGCTGTCGACGGCGATCAATCGCGCCCCCGCGGTTTGTAGCGGGCAACCCTGGCGTGCTCCACCTTGGGCAGGCGCGCCGATCGTTTCGGACGTAGGCCGGGCTTCGCCCGGCATCGCGGGCAGAGCCCGCCCTGATATGGAGGGGGACGCCACGCGCCCCCCTCGCCGTCCGGCACATGTCCGGGCGGCTTCACCCCCCGTGGATGGAGGGCTCCTCGCCCTCCATCAGACCGTAGGGAGCGTCCCGCTCCATACGGTCTACACCAGGGCGTTCACTGGCACCCTCCGGTTGAATCTTCGGAGCAGGCCTGGAACACGACCGCGGCCGGCGCTGGAGGACATGCTAGGATATCTCACCAGGCACCTGACCCCTTGGCAGCAGCCCGCGGGAGGCAACGCAATCTCGGCGCAGGGCCGCATTCATTCGGCCGACACCCTGTCCCCGGACCTTCCGGCATCGTGCGAATGAATTCGCACCTACGGAGCGGCGCTCCACCGCGCCGGGATCCACGAATGCGGAGGTGGTGAGAAATGCCGGCCAAACGGATTGCCGCCGTGTCATCGCGATTTCGTGCAGTGCTACTGAGGAGCGTCCTGCTGCTCGTCCTCGTGGGGGTTGCGGCGGTCTTCTTGGCGGGAATGGCCGGTCTGTTCGAGCGTCGGGCGGTGATCGGGTCCGCGCCACCCGCGGCGACAGAGCCACGCACCGCCATTGCCGGGGTCCACCTCTACGAGGCGCTCTCCGGCGGTGTCTCGATGCAGCTCTTTGCCACGTCGATCGCGCCCGCCCCGGGCCGGGTGGGCGCCTTCCTCACGTGGCTGCGACCCGTGCAGCGCGTGACCGACGCGCGGCTGGTCATCGACGGGCCCACCGGCGAACAGGTCATCGTCACCGGCAAGCGGTGCGAGCTGGACAACGACGGCAAGGAGATCGTGTTCGACGGCGGTGCCCTCTGGGAGCGGACCGATCGCGGTACCTCTTATTCCTGCCGCCGGATCGCCATCGATCACGATCGCCGGGTCGTCGCCTTTCAGGGCACCGTGCGCTTGCAGGGCGCGGCGGCGCCAACGAGGTGGAAGCCGTTTGAGTTGGTCGGTTTCTTTTCCGACTTCCCGGTGCCGGCGAGCGAGGCTACCTTGAAGCCATCCCGCCACAGCGCTGCATCCGAGCGCAGTTGATCGCAACGAGTCGGCGAAGACGGCTCGCATGCCCCCATCCCTGACTGAAGAGGACCCCATGAACACA
>JASFUG010000312.1:0-4104 GCA_050050395.1 Nitrospirota bacterium | reverse complement strand
GAGGGCATCGCACGGTGCACCGGCATGGGATGGGCCACGCCGCCCCCACCTTCCGCTCGGCGACGACTACGACCTCGCGGTGCAGCTCATCCACGCGACCGCGCCCGATCGGGGAGGTCGCTAGCACCCCGCCAAGACCTTCTGCTTCGTCGCTTGTCAACCCGCATCGACAAGATGCTCAAACTGCAGGGAAAGGTGCTTGTAACCCCTATCGGGCGGCTCTACTATCCCCCCGCTTATCGGTGATGTAGCGTCACACCGTCGTACCGTCGCCCCCACCTCCGTGACGAGCGCCTGCTCCGTAGTCCACGGAATGCAAATTCACATGCTAGCGCCCCACCGCCGTGCACCTAGAGAGACCGGGATCAAGCCCCGCCTCCGGACACTCACCATCCCTGATGCGTGACGCCTACCCCGGTATGGCAACCCGTCACACCGCGTTGGTCTCCTGCTCGCCTGGCCGATGGGCGAGCATGGGCTTCATTTCGGCCACACGTCGCTGGTGTCCCCTCTCGTCGAATCTGCTTTCCCCGGAAAGCAATCGTTAACCCCGTCCGTCTTCGGTAGATGGACGAAGTGGAGGAAGAAGACATGAGAAGCAGATGGTTGTTCCGCTCTTGGCTGGTGCTGCTGCTGGCCGCCATGCCGGTTTTCACGGCCTGTACGGGCGACGATGGTGATGATGGTAGGGATGGTGTCGATGGTGTCGATGGAGTGGATGCGACGCCCACCGACTTGATCCCGTTGGGCGGCCTGACGGCCGATGACGTCATCGCCTCGAATCTCATCCTCGATCTCAATGGCTCAGTCGCCTACGATTCGCAAACTGGCGCAGTGTCGGTGCATTTCTTCCTCACGGACGAGGACGGCAACGGGGCGGATGTCTTCACGGACGCGTACGAGCTGCGCGTCTATGTCTCCGAGCTGATGCCCTCGGACGCAGCCGACGATCCCGGTCCAAACTGGCACCAGCTCATCGCCGAGCGCGGCACGCCTGCCGCCGGTTCGCCGATGGACGGAACGCTGACCCTCATCGACGCGGACACGGGTGAGTACAACTACGTCCTGGCTAACACCCTTGCGGCGACCGCGAATGTCATCCGGGTAACCGTCCGCGCCCGGTGGCGCACCAGCGAGCGGGACAAGAACGGCGACCGGATTGTCTTCGCCAACCCGGTCAACGCCTCCTACGACTTCGTGCAGTCAGATCCAGCGACGCGGCTCGACGCCTCCGGCGCCGACATGGTCACCACGACGGCCTGCGAAACGTGCCACGGCGCCCGGATCGGCGACGTCGGCCACGGTGGCGGCTACACCCAGGTCAAGACCTGCAACCATTGCCACAACCTCGACTACCAGGACGACGACGAAGCCGACCTTGCCCACATGATTCACAGAATCCACGTGGCGGGCACGTTCGCTGAGATCACCGATCACGACGGCAATCTGGTGAACTTCTCCGAGCTCACCTATCCGCAACACATCTACACCTGCACCAAGTGCCACACAGAGGATGCCCCCAACGCCGACCTGGCGTTCACGAATCCCACCCGCCGGAACTGCGGCGGGTGCCACTCGGACGTGAATTTCACCAAGCCCGGGAATACTGATCCCACGCCCGTCAATTTCGCGGACGGAACAAATCATGGTGGTGGCGCCCAGGCGGATGACTCCCAGTGTGGTCTCTGCCATACCGAGGGCGGGATCGGCAAAGGTCCCATCGAAGCGCATGACGTGACTCCGGCCCCGGAGGACGTCTCCGAGTTCCAGGTCACCATCGATATGACGGACCCGGCCAACGGCGAGTACTACGTCGCTGGCGAGACCCCGCTCGTGACTGTGACCCTGGCGGATGCCGACGGTAATCCCGTGGCCGGCAGCGTGTACACCGCGGATGCGGACGGTGAAGCAGCAGCCGATGTCGGTGAAGGGTTATCCACGGCCAACCTGTTCGTCTACGGGCCCCGTAACGAAGCCGTGCCGGTACTGACCACCAATTCCACCACGGATGGCGGCACGCAACAGGGCCACAGCCTGCTCCTGACCGGCGGCGCCAGTGCAGATCCGCAGGTGATGACCGATAGCCAGGGTTACAAGTATCAGCTGATGGACAACATCGGCGACCTGGAGCCGGGCACGTATATGGTGCGCTTTGAAGGTGCCGACTACGGTGCCGTGGCCGCGGATGATTACGTGACCTCCTCCAGCGCGCTCATCAACTTCCAGGTCGGGACCGCCGAGGTGGAACCGAAGGTCGCCGGGGACGCCTGCACCAACTGTCACGGTGCCACCATCATGCACCTTTCCGGCGCCCATCCCCACCATGCGCCGTTCAATACCGACCATTGTCTGGGCTGCCACGACAAGTCGGGCAACTACGCCGAGTACATCGGCAACCGGGTCCACGCGGTGCATCGCGCCGCAATCACCGGCGACCTGCATAACCTCCATGGCGACACGCATGCCCGTAACTGGGAACACGTGACCTTCCCGCGGCCGGCCAACAACTGCACCACCTGCCACACCAACGAGGTGGAGACCCCGGTCTGGAGGCAGCCCTACATGGCCGTCTGCGGCGGCTGTCACGGTGTCGTGCCGGATACCGATCTACCAGAGGATCCGGAATTCTACGTGGATGAAGCGGGCGATCCACTCGATCCCGTGGATGATGCCGATCGAATCGCGGAGATCCTCGAGCAGCTCCGAAGAGAAAACGCCGCCGCACAACACATGGTGCAGAATGGCGGCGACGCAGTGGCCGAGGCGGGGGGCGCGACGCCCACCCTGCAATGTCTGACCTGCCACGGCCCGGGACGGGTTGCGGATCTCTTCAACACCCACCACCTCGTCCAGTTCAGGGACCTTCCGGAAGACCCGAACGAGTAACCGCGAGTGACTCCTGAACCCGTGAGCTGAATCGACAACCCCTGTCTCGACGCGTTCGAGCGAAAGGCCCCCGCTTCGGCGGGGGCCTTTTTTTTCGCCTCGAATCTCACGCCGTGCGGGACACTCAGGTGCAGCTGCACACAACCCGACGGTGTGCCTCGCTGGGCTCGGCACACCCTACCTCGATTACCGAGGAGCGGCCGGCGCGGCAATCAAGGGCCGGCGGCGCGCGCGGCCATCACCTCGTCACGGGTGACCAGGGCGGTGACCGATACTCCGGCGGCCTCGATGGCCTCCCGGCCCCCCTCCTGCCGGTCCACCAGCACGCCGCAGCCCACCACCTCCAGGCCGGCGGCGCGGCACGCCTCGATCGCCTTGAGGGTCGAGCCGCCGGTGGTGATCACGTCGTCCACCACCACCACACGGTCGCCGGCGGCGACGTTGCCCTCGATGGGCAGGCGCGTGCCGTGGTCCTTGGGCTCCTTGCGCACCACGAACGCCTCGATGGGCTGTCCCTCCAGGCCCGACGTGTAGGCGCAGGCGTAGGCGAGCGGATCCGCACCGAGGGTGAGGCCGCCGACGCCCGCGGGATGCAGCCCGCGCACCGCAGCGAACAGCAGCCGCCCCACGAGGCGCATACCCTCCGGGTGATAGAGGGTGGTCTTGCAGTTGAAGTAGTACGGCGAGGCCCGCCCCGAGGCGAGGGTGAAGGGCGCCTCGGGCCGGTAGCGAAAGGAGCGCTCCAGGAGGAGTGTGATGAGGCGCTCTCGATCGCTCATGATGGGGGCTGCACCGGCCGCGATGTTGGCAGACGGGTGCAGGCGACTCAACCGTGACGTCAGCACGGTGCCACACCTCGGCGACAATATCGCTACGTGACCCTCAGGCGGGCGCCGCAGAGTCGTGGCGGGAAATAGCATTTCTCACCACACGCCGGACCCCTTCGCGACCAACCGCGGGCGGCAAAACCGCCACGGCGTAGGGCCGAATTCATTCGGCCGACACCCGGTCTCCCCAAGATCCGGCATCGTGCGAATGCATTCGCACCGACGGCACGGCATCTCACCGCATCGGGGTCCACCCATGCGGACCTGCTCCGAAGATTCAACCGGCGGGTGCCTGTGAACGCCCTGGTGTAGGGCGGACTTCAGTCCGCCGGACGCCGGCTGCCCGCAGCGGAGGTACCCGGCCGGTTGAAACCGGGCCTGATATGGAGGG
>JASFUG010000311.1:0-4119 GCA_050050395.1 Nitrospirota bacterium | reverse complement strand
GGCGATCGGAGAGCTCCAGCCCGAGCACCTCGTCGTCCGGCAGGCGGCGACTGTCCGGCACCTCGAACTCTTCCGTGCCGTCGGAGTCGTCGTAGAATTGAGTGAGAGAGAGTTCCCGCTCGGGCGCGAATTTGCTGCGGCGATGTTTCTTCTGGCAGACGCTGCTCGCAATACGGAACAACCAGTTACGTAGCTTCGCCTCACCGCGAAATCCGTCCAGGTACCGCATGGCGTTGATGAACGTCTCTTGAAGGATGTCCTGAGCGTCCTCGCGATTGCCGCACATGCGGAGACCGAAGTTGAAGATGGGCGTCTCGAATGGGAGGATCAGCTCCTCGAATGCACCCTCGTCACCGTTCTGGTAACGGTCGAGCAGCGCCCGCTCCTCGGGCTCGAGGCGATCGATCGGTTCGTTGGTTTCCATGGGAATGCTTACCCGGCGAGTATGGTACAGAAGCGGGCCATTGCCCACAACGTACGGGCTAGCTCGGGCACGCCCGAGACTCGCGCCGCGTGGCCACAGGCCGTACATTGATCCCCACCATCGAGCCACCACCACCGCCGTACCTCACCAGGGAGTCCCACATGAGCACTCGCGATCTTGCCACCATCCGTAACGTCGGCATCATCTCCCACGGCGGGGCGGGTAAGACCTCCCTGACGGAGGCGCTGTTGTTTACGGTGGGCGCGATACCGCGACTCGGGAAGGTCGACGAGGGCAACACGGTCATGGATTTCGACACCGAGGAGATTCGCCGTAAGGTCTCCATCTCGACCGGAGTGGGCCATTTGGAGCACCGCGGCCATCTGATCAACCTGCTCGATAGCCCCGGTTACCGCAACTTTCTCTCCGATACCCACGCCTCTCTGCGGATCGCCGGCGGCGCCGTGGTCCTGGTGAGCGGGATATCCGGGGTGAAGGCGGAGACCGAGCGGGTGTGGGGATTTGCCGACGAGTACGAGCTCCCGCGACTCGTGTTCGTGAACAAGCTCGACCGGGAGCGCTCCGACCTGGAGCGCGCCGTGCACGACGTGGAGGACGTACTGCAAGCCAAGCCGGTGGTGCTGTTCCTGCCGATCGGCCGGGAACAGGGCCTGGCCGGTGTCTACAACCTCATCACCGGCAAAGGCAGCCGTTTCGTCGACGGGAAGGCCGTCGCGATCCCCGATGGAGAGATTCCCGACGACGTGAAGGCCGAGGCGGTGAACGCGCGCGAGCGGCTGCTGGAAGCGGTGTGCGAGATGGACGACGACCTCCTGGAACGCTACCTCGAAGGCGAGGAGCCGGACGAGGCGGCGATTCGCGCCCACCTCCGCGAGGGCACCCTCACCGGCCGCTTCGTACCCGTGTTGTGCGGCGCCGGCGTCCTCGGCGTCGGCGTCCCCGAGCTCCTCGACGCGATCCTCGACTACCTTCCCTCCCCCCTCGACAAGGCCCATATCACCCGCATCGAGGGGACCGTCCCGGGGAGCGACGAGGTGACCGAGCGCCAGCCCGACCCGGACGGGCCGGTCAGCGCCCAGGTCTTCAAGACCGTCATCGATCCCTACGCCGGCAAGCTCTCCTACCTGCGCGTCTACTCCGGCACCATCAAGGCCGACGACCATCTGCTCAACTCCACCACCGGGCACGACGAGCGCCTGCACAGCCTCAACCGTCTCCAGGGCAAGGAGCTGGTCTCCGTACAGCAGCTCCAGGCCGGGGAGATTGGCGCGACCACCAAGCTCAAGGACACCCACACCGGCGACACCCTGTGCAGCGCCAACGCACCGATCCTGTTCGACCGGATCACCTATCCTGCACCGCAGACCACGTACGCGATCGAGCCGACCGATCGCGCCTCGGAGGACAAGCTGAGCGACGCCCTCGCAAAACTGATGGAAGAAGACCCGGTGCTGGCCATGCGCCAGGATCCCCAGACCCACGAGATCCTTCTGGAGGGGATGGGGCAGGTCCACCTGGAGGTGGTGGTGGCGCGCCTGAAGAGCCGGTTCGGCGTCTCGGTAGAGCTCAAGGCCCCCAAGGTGCCGTACCTGGAGACCATCACCAAGGCGGTCCGCGTGCAGGGGAAGTACAAAAAGCAAACCGGGGGCCGTGGACAGTACGGCGACGTCTGGCTGGAGGTGGCGCCCCTGCCGCGCGGCTCCGGGTTCGTCTTCGAGGAGCACGTGGTCGGTGGGGTGGTACCACGCCAGTACATCCCGGCGGTCGAGAAGGGCGTGCACGAGGCCCTGGTCAGCGGCTGCGTCGCCGGCTTCCCCGTGGTCGACTGTAAGGTCGACCTGGTAGACGGCTCCCACCATTCCGTGGACTCCTCGGAGATGGCCTTCAAGGTGGCCGGGTCCATGGCGTGGAAGAAGGCGATGGAGCAGGCGAATCCGATCCTCCTGGAGCCGATGGTGGCCATGGAGATCACCGTCCCCGACGAGGCCACTGGCGACGTGATCAGCGACCTCAACGCACGGCGCGGCCGGGTGCTCGGCGTGGAACCGAAGTCGACTTCGCAGATGATCCAGGCGGAAGTGCCGATGGCCGAGGTGCTGGAGTACGGCTCTACCCTGCGCCAGCTCACCAGCGGCCGTGGCCTCTTCTCCATGCACATCGAGCGCTACGAGGAGCTGCCGGCCTACCTGAAGGATCGCCTCCTGGCGAGCCTTGCCCAGGAGCGCGACGGGAAGTAAGCCCCGGGCAGCCGCCCGGCGGCGCTGGACGTTTGCAAGGGTCTGCGCCGGTGGCGGTTCGCGCGTCACCGCACCAGATCGCACGAATGAAAGTGCGTTCACAGGGTCACGCCCATAGCGTTACCGCATAACCGAATCGGGCACCATTCACGCCACCGACCACGTATCGCCTACTCGAAGGCGCGAGTGAGCGCTCGTGCGAGACGAAAGTCGATCGCCATGGCCTTGGACTTCCACTCCTACGACACCGGCACCTTCTACGACGAGCTGATCGAGGCTTCCGGGGTCCCGCGGCCGGGCGCCAGGATCGTAGTCGAGCGGATCGAATCTCTCCGGGACGGCGAGATCCTCGCCCGCCAGAAAGCGGCGGAGGCGGCCATGTACAACATGGGCATCACCTTCACCGTGTACGGTGGCGAAGAAGGGACAGAGAAGATCTTTCCCTTCGACATCGTTCCGCGCATCGTCGAAGCCAACGACTGGTCCTACCTCGAGCGCGGGCTGAAGCAACGGATCCACGCCCTGAATCTGTTCCTGGACGACGTGTACCACGAGCAGAAGATCCTGAAGGACAAGGCCATTCCCGAGGAGATCATCCGCTCCGCCGCATCGTATCGGCCCCAGTGTCACGGGCTCGATGTCCCGCGCGGGATCTGGTGCCACGTAACGGGCACGGATCTGGTCCGGGACCGGGACGGCCGCTATTACGTCCTGGAGGACAATCTACGTTGCCCGTCCGGCGTGTCGTACGTGCTGGAGAACCGGCAGGTGCTCAAACGGACCTTCCCCGCCGCATTCGAGGCCTCTCGGGTACGACCCGTCGACGACTACCCCGCCCGGTTGCTGCAAACACTCGAGTACCTCGCGCCGGATAATCTGTCCTTTCCCACGGTCGTGCTGCTGACCCCGGGAATGTACAACTCGGCCTACTTCGAGCACTCGTTCCTCGCTCAACAGATGGGCGTGGAACTGGTGGAGGGGAGCGACCTGGTGGTGATGGACGGTTTCGTCCACATGCGCACCACACGGGGATTTCAGCGCGTGGACGTGATCTACCGCAGGATCGATGACGACTTTCTCGACCCCGGAAGTTTCCGCGTCGACTCGGTCCTCGGCGTGCCCGGCATCATGGAGGTCTACCGCAATGGGCGCGTCGCATTCGCCAACGCACCCGGTACCGGAATCGCCGACGACAAGGCGGTGTATGCCTACCTGCCCAAGATCGTGAAGTATTACCTCGCGGAAGACATGGCCCTTCCCAACGTCCCCACCTATGTCTGTGCAGACGAGAGGGAGCGGGGGTACGTTCTGGCCAATCTGGATAATCTGGTGGTCAAGGCCACCAACGAATCAGGCGGCTACGGCATGCTGGTGGGACCCCATGCCACGCCGGATCAGCGTGCCGAGTTCGCGGCGCATATCCACAGGAATCCACGC
>JASFUG010000310.1:0-4121 GCA_050050395.1 Nitrospirota bacterium | reverse complement strand
GCGCCTTCGCCATGCGCGGCCTGCGCAACGGCCGCCGCGCCGAGGCCCAGGCGACTTAAGGCTGTTAGCGGCCAGCTATCCGCGGCGAGACGCGGCGAGAAGGGGTCACCCATTAGTGGTCCTTGTCAATTGCGCGTACGTGTGAGGTAGCAACGCGAGGTTGCGTTGGGGAGGAAGCGGAGCGACGCGAGGTTCGGATACGCGCCCGGGTTTTCGTGTCGGGGTGTCGCATCGTCTCGCGGGATGCGCACCGGTCACCCATCAGGATCCAGGCAATAGGGCGGAGGCCCATAAGAGCCCCCCGCCCGCGGCCCGTGGCGCAACGCGCCCCAGAAAACCGTAGGTGCCCTGCGACGTCCAGAAAAAGGGAGTACAGGATCGGTGGCTCCCGGAAGGGTCCAACCCCGGAGTGGCTCGTCGCAGAGGCGCATCGTCTACCATCGTCGGCACCGTTTCCTGCGGTGGGTTCTGAGGGAGAGACCACGGCCAATCAGGCCTGATGGCTGGACGCCAACCCCGTCACGAGCTCGCGGTCGTCTCCCAAGGGATCCCTTTCAGGAGAAGGCGCGGTCGACGTCAAAGGGGACATCGTCGCGCAGGATGTAGTAGCACGCTCGGGCGAGCTTGTGGGCCACGGCCTTGGTGGCGACGGCGCCGTTCTTCTTCGCCTGCTTGCGCTGGTAGTAGCGCTGGATCTTCGGGTTGTACCGGACGGCAAAATGGGCCGCCTCGACAAACGCCCAGGCCAGATACCGGTTGCCGTTCTTGCCGTTGTTCTCGCCCTTCTTCTTGCCGTTGGTGAGCCGACGGGCATTGACGCAGCGGCAGTAGGAGGCGAACTGGCCAACGCGGCCGAAGCGACCGATGTCGCCGACTTCCAGCAGAATGGTCCATGCCAGGATCGGACCGATGCCATCCACGGTACACAGCCGCGTAAGCTCCGGCCGGGGACGGACTCGGCGGCGCACCGCGCGTTCCAGCCGGCGGATCTGCTCGGCCAGGCAATCCATCACCACCAGGTTACTCTCCGCGGCCAGGGCGACGTCGGCCTCGGGCAACAGCGCCTCTACCTCGTCGACCGTGAGCTGCTTGATCCGGCTGCCACTCAATCGCTGGGCCGTGGCCCGCAGCACTTGGTTCTGGATGCTTAACAACTGAGTGGTCCGTTGCCGCACGAGTTGGCCGCGTTTGCGCAGCAAGTCGCGTAGCCCCCGCTCCGCCTTCGGGTAGATGTAGCCTTCGGCGAGCAGCCCCAGCCGAAGCAAGTGTGCCAACCAGCCGGCATCCGTCACGTCATCGCCGTGCTTGAGCCCCGAGTAGGTCTGAATGGCGGTCGTATGCGCCAGGTGCACCCGGTAGCCCGCCTCCATCAGACCGTCCACCAGCCAGTACCAGTTGTAGGTGGACTCCACGACGATCCCTTCCAGCTCCGAGGCAAACGGCGCCAGAGCCCCCAGGATCGTCGGCAGATCGTTGCGCAGACGCTTCTCGAAGAGTCTTCGGTCCTCCTCATCCTGGATCACCACCACACTGTTGTTGGAATGCAGGTCAATGCCCCCGTAGAGTCTCATCAAGGTCTCCTCGTTGCGCTGCGGTTAGTGGGTTGGTTGCCACACTCACCGTAGCGCGACTGAGGAGACCGCTAGATGGTTATCAGGCTTGCGTTACGTTTCCCGGCCGCCTGAATGCCGACCATTCGCGTCCATTCTCAGCTCGACCCATCGATCATCGGCCGGCATAGCCGGCCACCGCTTCCCTTTGCGTCTTGGCGCCTTTGCGTCTCTGCGTTAATTTGTGGCGCCGACAGGCATCACCATTCGCGTCCATTCGCGGTTCGACCCGCTCAATCATCGGCCGGCGTAGCCGGCCACCGGTTTGCTTTGCGTCCCTGCGCCTTCGCGCCTCCGCGTGAAGAAGGTCGTCTCCGTGCGTCAGCCGGTCTGGCGGTTCGCCGCCAGGGCGAGGTTGCGCAGCATCCCCTGCTTGCCGGTGCGGACGATCGGCGTGCCGCGGAACTGGGACTTGAAGCTCGCCTCCGTGGCCGCGGCGAGCTGCGCCAGGTCCGGGGCGATCAGGTGGGGGTGGGGCGCGAGGTCCGGGTGGCCGGCCGGGGCGAAGCGGTTGAAGGGGCACGCCTCCTGGCAGAGGTCGCAGCCGAAGACCCAGCCGTGGAGCTGGGAGCCCCACTCCGGGGGGATTTCCCCCCGGTGCTCGATGGTCCAGTAGGAGATGCAGCGCCGGGCGTCCAGGCGGTAGGGCTCCACCAGGGCGTCGGTGGGGCAGGCGTCGATACAGGCCGTGCAGGTGCCGCAGTGGTCGGTGGCCGGGGGATCGGGGGGCAGGTCGACGGTGGTGAGGATCTCCCCGAGGAAGAAGTAGGACCCGGCGCGGGGATCGATCAGGCAGGTGTTCTTGCCGATCCACCCCACCCCTCCCGCCTGGGCGTGGGCGCGCTCCAGCACCGGTGCCGAGTCCACGCACACCCGGTGGCGATGGCCCGGGGCGACCTCGTCCAGCACGGCCACCAGGCGGTGGAGCAGGCCCTTGAGGACATCGTGGTAGTCCGGCCCGCGGGCGTAGCGGGCGATCCTCGCCACGCCGTACCCGGCGGCCGCTTCCGGGGGTCCCGGGTCGTGGTGCAGGGCGCAGCACACGATGGATCGCGCACCCGGCAGCAACTCCCGTGGGTTCGCCCGCAGGGCGGCGTGACGACCCATATAGTCCATGGTCGCGGCGAACCCGTCGTCGAGCCACGCCCGCAGCCGGTTCCCGCCGCGCGGCACGGCCCGGGCGATCCCGAGGCGCGCGATCCCCAGGGAGCGGGCCTCGCTTCGCAGCCGTTCGACCCGCTCATCCATCGCCGGAGAATGGCACAGGCGACTCGATCATGGGCGACTTGAAGCGCCCCGGTCGCCGGCCATGGCCGCGCACCTGCCGGTTCATGCCCGACGCCGTCCGCGATCCGAGGACCCCCGGGCACGATGGTGTACAAGCGGAGACTGTCGGACACGCAGCTGTCCAAATCTCGTTTCCTCCCCGGGCGCATGGCGATCTCGCCGTGGCAGCCGCGGCAGGTGATCCTGAAGATGCGTCACGCTATCGCGACGAGTGTTGAACGATATCCCCGCTCCACGGCGCAACCGGGCTGCGCGCCATGCCCGGATCCCGCATCGGCTGGTGAGAGCCTTATCGCATCGAGGCAATTGGAATATGCAATGGACTGATATTCAAATCCTCGTTTGCCAAGGACAACCGTAGCTCGCTCGAGCATTACCAGGGTCCGGGGCTCGACGAAGGCCTGAAGATACCCGCCAGGATCAAACGGGAATTCGAGTTGCCTGTGCAGACGGATATCCACTATCCCGAGCAGGCCAAGCCGGCGGCGGACGTCGTCGATGTCATTCAGATCCCGGCCTATCTGTGTATGCAGACGACGTTGGTGGTCGAGGCAGCGAAGACCGGCGCTACCATCAATCTCAAGCACGGGCAGTTTCTGGCACCGGAAAATATGGCGAAACCGGCGAAGAAGATCGAGGAGTCGGGCTCGAACAAGATCCTGCTAACCGAGCGCGGATACACGTTCGGATACGATGACCTGATCCTCGACCCGCGCAGCTTCTACCTGAAGAATTCGTCAAGCCGTTGATCGATATCCATCACCCGGTAAGAGCACACCTCAACTGAAGAGGATATTGAGATGGATCTCTATCTGGATTCGGTCGATTTCAATGAGATCGAGCAGGCCTTCAATCTTGGCTTTGTCCGGGGTCTTACGACCACGCCGACGTTCATGCATCGGCATGGGATCACCGACATCGATGGCGCGATCGTCAAGCTCTCCGGCATGGTCTCCGAGCTCCAGGTGGAAGCGCTCGGCGAGTCGCACGACGAGATCGTCGAAGAGGACCACCGCCTGTTGACGCTCCCTTTGGAGCGCGAGCCCGTGTTCAAGATCCCCGTGTCGAACGAAGGGGTAGGCCTGCAAGACGCTGACCGACGAAGGGCATCGCGTCAACGTGCATCTGATCTACACCCTCAACCAGGCCTATATGGCGATGGCCACCGGGGCGGCGTTTGTCTGTCCACTGGCGGGGAGGCTCCAGGACCAGGGACATGATGCG
>JASFUG010000309.1:0-4138 GCA_050050395.1 Nitrospirota bacterium | reverse complement strand
CGGCAGTCTCCTCGACAAGCTCGGGGTGAAGCGGGGCGACATCATCCAGACCGTCAACGGCCTGCCCATCAGTGACCCGGACCGCGCCTACCAGGCCTATCAGCAGTTCAAGGAGGAGACCTCGATTCAGCTCGAGGTGCTGCGCGGGGGACAACCCATCACCCTTAGCTACGAGATCCAGTGACCATGGCGACACCTCGTTCAGCGCTGCACGGGCCACATCGGTCGCTCGTGGCCACCCTTCTCGCATCGCTCATTGTAGCCCTCCTGTGCGCCGGCACGCTGGCGTCGGCCGCGCAGGATCAGGGCAAGATCACCCTCGATTTCAAGGACGTGGACATCGAGACGGTGGTCAAATTCATCAGCCAGCTCAAACATGTCAACTTCATCCTCGACGACGCGGTAAAGGGCAAGGTGACGGTGATCTCGCCGGTGCCGGTGACGGTCGACGAGGCGTACGACATCTTCTTGTCGATCCTGGAGGTGAAGGGCTTCGCCGCGGTCACCAGCGGCAAGGTGGTGAAGATCATTCCGGCCGTGGAGGCGCGTGCGAAGCGCTTACCGACGGAGATCACGACCGAAGGGCTGTCGCTCAGCGACAAGGTCGTCACCCAGCTCATTCAGCTCGACCACATCGAGGCGTCGCGGGTGATGCCGTTGATCAAGCCGTTGATCTCCAAGACCAGCCACGTGGAGGCCTTCGACGAGGCCAACACCCTGCTGCTCATCGACGTGGAATCCAACATCCGGCGCATCCTCGACATCATCAAGGTGATCGATACGCCGGGTTTCCAGCAGCAGCTCGAGTTCATCCCGCTCGAGTACGCCACCGCCGACACCCTGGCGAGCCAGATCTCGTCGATCTTCGGCGAGACCGGCACCCCCGCCGCGCGGACCGCGCGAACCAGACGTAGCGCCCGTGCCCGCCGAGCGGCAGCGGCGGCGCAGGCGGAGGGACTCGCCGAGACCGAGGTCAAGGTGTTTGCCGACGAGCGCACCAACTCGTTGATCATTTTTGCCACGCGCAACGACATGCGCAAGGTAAAGGACCTCATCGCCCAGCTCGACATCCCGCCACCGCCGGGCAATAGCCGGGTCCGTATCTACCGCTTGCAGCACATGGTAGCGGATGAATTTGCCAACGTCCTCACGGGCGTCGTCACCAGCCTCCAGCAGGGCGAGACCGGCACGCCAGCGACGTCGCAGGCGGCACGGCAGAGTGCCGCCGCACGCCGGGCGGCCGCCGCTGCGGCGGCCGGTGCCGGCGGTCTGCTCGGCGACCGCGTGTCGATCATTCCCGATCCGGCCAACAACGCCCTGGTGATCACCGCGTCCCCCGAGGATCACGCCGTCGTCGAGGGAATCATCCGCGAGCTGGACATCCAGCCGCAGCAGGTCTTCGTGGAGGCGCTGATCGTCGAGGTGCGGATGGATGCCTCCCTCAATCTTGGGGTCGAGTGGCGCGCCCTCGGTACGTTGAACGACAACGGTGCCGTGCTCGGCAACACGAATTTCAGCGGCGCTTTGCAGGAGCTATCGACGCTGACGGCGGGTAATATCCCCACGCTACCGACCGGTCTGGCACTCGGTTTTCTCGGCGACACCATCGAGTTCAACGGCATCGAGCTGCCCGGCCTCGGCGCCCTGATCACCGCCCTGAAGGGGACGAGCGGGGCGAATATCATCTCCACGCCCCAGATCCTCACCCTCAATAATCAGGAGGCGGAGTTCAACTCGGTGCTCACCATCCCGTTCCAGACCGGTACTTCCACGGGCACCGGGGTGAATGTCGTTTCGACCTTCGACTTCCGCGACGTGGGTACGATTCTGAAGATCACCCCGCACATCAACGAGTCAGGCTACGTGCGGATGGAGATCAGCCAGGAGGTGTCGACGGTCCAGGACTCGTCGACCCCCGGCCTGCCCACCACGTCGAAGCGCTCCGCCACCACCACGGCGGTGGTGAAGGACAGCCACACCATCGTCATCGGTGGTTTGATCAGCAATCAGCTCAGCCACGGCCAAACCAAGGTACCGTTGCTGGGCGACATTCCGTTCCTCGGCGCCTTGTTCCGCGAGTCGCGGGAGACGTCGATCAAGACCAACCTGCTGATCTTCATTACGCCGCACGTCATCAATCAAGCGGAGGACCTGGTGGGATTCACCGGCGACCGGAGCGACGCCAACCCGCTGCTCAAGGGCGAAGAGTTCCGGGGGCTCATGGAGGAGACGTTCCCGGAGGCGTATCCAGGGTTGCTCGGTAAGGAGGGGGAGGCACCGCAAGCGATCGCACCACCGTCGCCAGCGCAGCCAACCACGCCGGTGCTCGTAGAGCCGGGGATTCCAGCGGCCGAGGCGACAGCCCCCGTGGTGGCGCCGGGTGCGGCGGCTCCCGGCGTACCGGCGCCCGTTGCCCCGACGCCGGCGGCCCCCGTGCCCGAGGCGGCGCCACCGCCGGCTCCAGCCGCGGCAGAGGGTGACCTCACCGAACGGTTGCGGCGCATCCTCGAGGTGCCGGCCGGGGCGGAGGCCGCCGTACCGCCGCCACCGGCACCTGCTGCGCCCCCCGTTCCTTCTGCACCTCCTGCGCCCGCTCCGCCGCCGGCCCCGTCGGTTCCCGAGGCGGCCCCGGCGGCACCCGAGCCGCCGTCCGGGGACCTGATGGACGAGCTGCAGCGGATCCTGGAGTCCGATACCTCGGAGACGGCCCCCGCGCCACCGGCCGAGACGCCCCCCGCCGCCGGCTCGCAGTCCCTGGACGAGCGCCTGCGCGAGGTGTTGCAGGAAGGCGGTGGCGGCGGCACGGCCGAGGCCGCCCCGATCCCGAAGGAGCTGCGGGAGGTGGAACAGCCGCTCTTCGAGGAGCCGCCGCGTAAGGGATGGTTCGGTCGCATGAAGGACAAGATTTTCAAGGATGAGGCCGCAGAAGATGTCAACCTCGACGACGGCGGTAGCCCCGAGACCGCTCCCGACGCGGTCAGCCCGATCTACCGTTACACCCCGGACGACACCGGACCCAGCGACGAGGGTGAGTAAACTGGGCGAACGGAGCGACCGGACGCCCGAATCGCCTCCAGCCCGGAGCGGTGGACCGTCGGGCTGTCGGTCGATGGCCCGCAGCGATTATGGCAGTCGATAACAACTCAACAATCATTCAGCAGGAAATCGCGGCGCGCGCTGGGATCCCGTTCCAGGCGGAGCTCGGCGAAGACGCGCTCGACCCGCGCCTGGCCCAGGTCCTGCCGCGCGGTTTCCTGCGGCGTTTCGGTGTCGTGCCGTTTGCCCACGAAGGTGCGGGGTACCGCGTCGCGGTGATCGACCTGAAGAGTCTGCCGATCGTCGACGAGGTAGGGGCGATGCTCGGCTGTCCAGTCTATCCCACCCTCTCCGGGGAACACGAGGTACATCGCCTGATCAACCGCCTCCACGACGTGGGAGAGGACGCGGCGGAGTCGGCGGTCGACCACCTGGAGAGCAGCGACTACGCGACCCTGGAGGAGGAGCTCGACGAGATCGAGGACCTGCTGGACGTCGACGACTCGGCCCCGATCATCCGCCTGATCAACATGATGCTCTATCAGGCGGTCGAGGCGCAGGCGTCGGACATCCACATCGAGCCGTACGAGCGGAACATCGTGGTGCGCTATCGCATCGACGGCGTGCTCTACGAGCGTCTGCGGCCGGCGCGCCGCTTCCATGCGCCGATCACCTCCCGGATCAAAGTGATGGCCAACCTCAACATCGCCGAGAAGCGGCTGCCGCAGGACGGACGGATCAAGATCAAGATCGCCGACAAGGAGGTGGACATCCGCGTGTCGGTGATCCCCACGGCGCACGGCGAGCGCGTGGTGCTCCGCCTCCTCGACAAGGCGACCATCCTCTACGGGCTGGATGAGATCGGCTTCGATGCCGAGAGCCGCGCCATCATCGACCAGATCGTGCATCTCTCGCACGGCATCGTCCTGGTCACAGGCCCCACCGGCAGCGGCAAGTCCACCACCCTGTACGCGATGCTCCAGGCGATCAACCAGCCGAACAAGAACATCATCACCATCGAGGACCCGGTGGAGTACCAGATCGCCGGGGTCGGTCAGATTCACGTCAACACCAAGATCGGTCTCACCTTCGCCGCTGGCCT
>JASFUG010000308.1:0-4146 GCA_050050395.1 Nitrospirota bacterium | reverse complement strand
GTGTTGGGTTGGCATCCCCGCCGGTTCGAGGTGCAGAACCCTTGGTTCTCCGGAAGCGCCGACCTCACCCTCTACCGGATCGAGGAGCTTCTCGGCACCAAGCTGCGCGCCCTCTACCAGCGAAGGAAGGGACGTGACCTCTACGATCTCTGGTTGGCGCTAACCGCGTTGCCGATCCGCGCGGAGCGGGTCGTGGAGTGCTTCGAGCGCTATCTGGAGCACGGTGGTGTCACGATCTCCCGTGCGGACTCGAGGCCAATCTGCATGACAAGCTCCGGTCTCCGGCGTTCTGCGAAGATATCGCCCCCCTCCTACCGGCCGCGGCGCACTACGATGTTGCCGAGGCCGCAGCGACGGTGCACGAACGGTTGATCACCAGGCTCCGCGGCGATCCATGGAAGGGTGAGGACAATCCGACTTGACCATGAACACCCGTCGTCTTCACGGAGAAGGTGATCGGCAGCGACCGGATGCGCGGCCGATCCCTTGCTGGCCGCACGCACAAGTCTTCCCCGTAGGGCGGATGCCCGAAGGGCGATCCGCCACCAAGTGGTGACCTCGGATGGCGGAACCGCCTGCGGCGTTCCGTCCTACGTTCACTGCTAGCGGTAAGAACGTCCGGGCAAGGCTGGATCTCTCGTGAAGCCGCGAAGCTCGCGAAGGCACACTCATTCGCGTGCATGCCGTGCATCATTCGCGTCCATTCGCGGTTCGCTGTTCGCCACGGCATCACCCCATTGTCGATACCGGCGCTCTACCTGGTCGTCGAGGACATCCGCTCGCGCATTTCCCAGCTCTAAATGACCTCGCCGCAAGGGCGTTAGGTATAGTGGACCGCCGGCTGGGAAGGCCGGGACAGCATGCATCGGTTATTGGCTCTCGTTCTCCTCGCTCTGTCCGCCTGTGCCGGGATTCCGGAGGGGGTCGCGCCGGTCGCGGGCTTTCGCGTGGATGACTACCTCGGCACCTGGTACGAGATTGCGCGGCTGGATCATTCGTTCGAGCGGGGTCTCGACAACGTCACGGCGGAGTACTCCCTGCGGGAGGACGGCGGACTGACGGTGGTCAACCGTGGCTACTCGAAGGAAGCGCGCCAGTGGAAAGAGGCGGTGGGCAAGGCCTACTTCGTCCGGGGTAAAGACGAAGGGTTCCTGAAGGTGTCGTTCTTCGGGCCGTTCTACGGTTCGTACGTCATCTTCGAGATCGACGAAGGGTATCGGCACGCCTTCGTGACGAGCTACAAGAAGTCCTACCTGTGGCTTCTGTCACGGACACCGACCGTGGAGCCGCAGGTGATCGAACGTTTCCGGCAGAAGACGAAGGACCTCGGCTTCGACAGCGACGGGGTGATCTTCGTGGATCAGACGCGTGTCGAGTGAGCGCTGAACAGCGCCCCAGACGGGAGCTATGCCCTCTGCAAACGCGCTGTCTTCGATCTGTCCCTCGCCATCCCGCCTTTCTGTGCCGCATCACGTTCCGGGCGCGATGGCGACGATGTGGATGCCCGCGCTCGTCTCGGACAGGGTGACCCTCGCAAGCCCAAACTGCTCGACCAGCCAGGCGGCGGTGGTGAGGTGGGGGGTGGGGTGGCCAACGGTGTAGGTCGTTGGCACCTGGGCGAGGACGGCGGGGAGGATGAGCTGGTCGCCGAGGTGGTCGTCGACGGAGGCTCCTGAGTGGTGGTGATCGAGGAGGGCGTGGACCGCCTCCTCGGCGACCTCCTCCGCCGGTCTGCCGCGCCGGCCCAGGGCGGAGAAGCCGGCGCGGACGTGCTGGTACTCCGCGATCAGGAAGACGCCCGCGCCGGGGCTCGCGGCGCGGACGCGCTCGGGCGGTACGTTGATGCCGACCTCGGTCTCGGTGAGCAGGCCCCAGGCCCGATCGGCTATCCTTTGCGGGATGTGGGCCGGGAGGTCGGCGGCGACCGCCCTCCCCCACACCTTGCGCAAGGCACCGCGGTCGCTGAGGTCCACGCCGGTGCCCGCGCCTTCGGGTACGTCGCCGCGGCCATGGATCCGGGCGCGGATCTCGCCGCCGCCGGCCGGGTACCAGCCCCAGCGGTGCAGCTCCAGCGAGCCGTGGATGCCGAACCGGGCCAGGGCGGGGAGCCAGACGTCCCGGGCATAGTCGAAGGGCGGGCTCCACGGGACGTGGGTACCGCCGCGGACGATCACGGTCGATGGCCCGGCGGCCAGCCCCAGGAGAGGCAGCACGGTCTGGAGCACCAGGGTGGCGGCACCGGCGCTGCCCCCTTCCCGGGCCTCGGCGACGTCGAAGGCGTAGTCGCCGCCACGAGGCGGCCCACCGGGGAGGAAGTCGATGGTGGTGGAGCCGAGGGTATCCCTCCGGACCTCTGCGTCGCACACCGCCGCCGCGGCGCGCACCGCCGTGAGGTGCTGGGCGGCCAGCCCCGACCGCTTGCGACCGGCGCGGATCCGCTCCACCCGCAGGGGCCGGCCCGTGGCCGCCGCGAGGACGAGAGCCATGCGCAGCACCTGGCCACCCCCCTCCCCGTGCGCGCCGTCGATGGTGATGGGCTGCGTCATCACTCGGTTGTTTAGCATGATTCTATTGATAGCTGCGCGGTGCTCCCTGCGCTTCGGCTGAGGGCTACCCCCATGCCCTTTGGGTTGACAGCCACCAATGGCAACCATAGCCTGGAATGGTTCCATTCTGGTTCCAGGAGAGCACCATGCGCACACTGACGCTCAAGAACATCCCGGAGGATCTGCACGCCATGCTCAAGGAGAGCGCGGCGAGGAACCGCCGCAGCATGAACAGCGAGATCCTCGTACGCCTGGAAAGCGAGTTCTCTGCCCCGACCATCGACTCCGAAAGCTATGCGAAGGAGCTGAAGGCGTTCACGGCGCGTCTGCCCAAGGTGGAGCACGCCAAGGTCACCCGCTACAAACGCCAGGGTCGGGCGTGATCGTCGTCGACAGCAACGTCATTGCGTATTGTTGGATCAACGGGCCACACACTGCCGTAGCCCAGAGGGTTCGCGTCCAGGACCCGGACTGGCATGCGCCGATCCTCTGGCGCTCGGAGATGCGCAGCATCCTGACGGGCTACTTGCGTGACGGAAGCCTGACTGGACGACAGATCGCCCGCATCATGACCGCGGTCGAAGATGCAATGGCCGGGCGGGAGCACCTGGTACCCAGCGGGCCGGTGTTCGACATAGTTGGCCAATCGCGCCTCTCCGCCTACGACTGCGAGTTTGCCGCCCTGGCCACCATTCTTTCTGTCCCACTGGTGACCGCGGACAAGGCCTTGCTCAAGGCGTTCCCGGACCAGACGCTGACCATGGAGGCGTTCCTGGAGGCGCGCACAGAAGACTAGCGTCAGACAGCCACCCACGTGATTTCGGAGCCGCGGGGTCAAGTCTTACTTCGCCACATGACTCTGCCTGGCTATCGCTCGATGCTGCCGGGAGCGCCGGCCGTTCGCGTCCATTGGCGGTTCCTATTCCCTCATGGGACGTCATCCGCGTGGGTCATCTCTGACTGTTCGGCCTCACGCGGCATTCTTGCCGACGTGCTCGCTCAGCCAGATCTTGATGAGGGACTGGTAGGGGATGTCGCGGCGGTTGGCCTCGACCTTGATCTGCTCCGGGAGGTCGACCGGCAGGCGAATGGAGATCGACTGGGTCGAAGGCTTCAGGTTGGGCAGCACGGCGCGCTTTGCCTGACCCCAGTCCACGTAGTCCGCCGAGTCGTGGTCCTCCCAGAAGGCGCGCTCCTCTGCCTCACTCTCGAAGTGGGGAATGGGCTTACGACGCTTGCTCATAGAGCCTCCTCTCGCGGCGCGACATGTCGCGCGCCGAGATGATACGGATCTTGGTGCCTTGCTCGCGGAGGGTGAACGCGACATGGAGCAGGCGACCTCCTGCGGTCTCGCCCAGAGCGTGGAACCGTTCTTCCTGCTGGCTGTGTTTCGTGTCTGCCGCGATCCATAGGGGCTGCCTGAAGAAGAGTTGTCCGGCCTCCGCCTGGGAGACGGCATGCTTGTCGGCGCTCTTCCGCGCGTTGCCAGCATCCCATTCGACGCCCGTGATCCGCTGCAACTCCGCCATAGCGCGTATATCGCAGCACGACATAACGGTCGAGCAGTTGGCTGCATGACCGCCCCCCTCACCCTGACCTT
>JASFUG010000307.1:0-4147 GCA_050050395.1 Nitrospirota bacterium | reverse complement strand
GCTGCTCGGCTGTGCCAGTTTCTGATCACCGCCGACGGCTCGCGGGCTGAGTGCCCACGACCGGTAGGGGCACGGCATGCCGTGCCCCTACCGGTCGGCTGGTGAGATCGTTACCGCACCAAGCTCCGTAGGGCGGATGTCCGCAGGACGATCCGCCGATGGCCGCATGTCGATCCGCGGCGCAGTGACCATCCCGCAACACGCGACCCTCGGCGGCATCCACGGCGGTGGAGCCGCGTGCGGCGTTCCGCCCTACGTCGCGTTCAGCCGCCGCGCCGCGGCGAACAGTGTGGGCCACGCCGCCAGCAGGAGGCCGAAGCGGCGCAGCAGGTCGCGGGCAGCACCGAGCCGCTCCGCAGGGTCGCCCAGCGCGGCGGGCAGGAGATCCGCCGGCCGGTGCAGGCTATCGCGGGCGGCCTCGATTGCGGCGGTGAGGTCGTCCGCCCACGGGGCCGGATCGCCGTCATAGAGGCGCAGGGACTCATCGAGGTGGGCGATGTGCCGGCCGATCTGGGCGAGGCGCTGGAGGTAGAGCAGCTCGACGAAGTCGGCGTCGGCAAGTGCGGCCACATCCTGGAGGGCGCGGGCGGCGCGTTCCAGCCGGGTTGCCGGGTCGCCGTCGGGTCCGAGTGGGGAGGCCGTGAGGGCCAGGGTGATGGCCTGTGCCGGGGAAAGGGTCGTCAGGGGTGTATGGAGCGCCTCTGGCGAGAAGGCCCGACTCTCTGGTGGGTCGTGGTAGATCGCCCACGGCGAATGCGCGATCAGGGCATCGGGCGCGACGATGCGCAGAAGGTGGGCGAAGGCGCCGTCCTCGTTGCGTCCCACCGGCAGGAAGGGCGGCAGCAGCCTCGTGGCGTCGAGACCCACGCACGGCGTCATGAGGAAGGCACCGGTGGAGAGGGTGGGGCGGGTGACCGCCCGCACGACGGCGCGGGTGTCACGAAAGGTCGCGTAGTCCGCGAGCAGCCTCTCCCGGCTGGCACCGCGCAGGGTGAGGAAGTAGGCGGCCGAGCCCATCCCCGAGTCGCCGGCGAGGCCGGTGGCGGTCACCGCGACCCGGCCGCCCGTACCGAGACGGCGCAGGAGCGTAGCGTCCGCCTGATCGAGGTCGAGGCGCTCCGGACCACCGAGATCGGCGACGCATGCCGCCGCTGTGCGGCCGAGGTAGTCCTCGTGGAGCGCGACGGGATCGACCTCCTGCCACTCATGTGCGGTGAGGGCCGCCCCACGGTCCGGGTAGAACCAGAACTGGCTGGGGTCCGGTAGTGAGGAGACGGCGAGGCCGTCTTCGCTCCCCGGCGCCGCCGCGACGCGGCACACGGTGTCGTCGTCCAGGGAGAGGAACGGCCTGCCGGCGTGGTGGAGCAGGAGGGCGTTGCGGTTGGCACCGGGTGTGATCTCATCGGGGCTGCCGAACAGGGCGAAACGCAGGGCCCCGCGGACCTCGCGGTCGTCCCCCAGCTCGGCGGCGAGGGCAGTGGCGAGCCCTTCGCGCTCCGCGCGGCCGGTGTGGGTGACCGCCGGGTAGTCGGTCGCCAGTCGATCGATCGCATCGCGGAGCCGGGCGGCACTCGCCGGGTCGCGGGAGTCGTCGGAGACCACGAGGGCCGGGTCGCGTCCATGGCGCCGCGCCGCCTCGATCACGCTCTCCACGCAGCGCAGGGCCGCATCCGGACGGTCGCAGGTGACGACGGCGACGGTGGCGATGCCCGGCGGCGCGCCTTCCGTCGTCACATCGTAGGCCGCTAACGCCTCTTGCCACACTGATTCATGCGAGGTGAGGAGCCCCAGGGCGACGAGTTGCTCCAGCTCGTTGCGGACCGGTGCGTGAAGGCTGGCGTCAAGGTGAAGGTCGCGGGCCAGGGTCTGGCAATGGTCATCCAGGGTGCGAAAGGTCGTGCAGCGCTGCAGGAGGTCCACCGCCGACTCGCTCAGGCAGTGGCTCGCTCCCGCGCCGCGCCGGTAGACCAGGGCCTCGCCGCCCCCAGCCGGCGCCGCTACCAGGTCGGCGGCGCGATAGCGTTCCTCGGTGGCGCGGCCTCGCGGCCCGGGGGGAGACACCGGTCCGGCGGCGTCATCGCCCCGCCGTGCTGCCTGCCGTCGCCACCAGCTCATGGCGGCGAGCTTTCCCGCCTGGGGCACTCCCGTCAAGCATCCGGCTATTCCCCCTGCCGCCGCCTATCCGATACGCCAGCAAGGCCCTAGAAACCGGGAAGGCGCCGTCTCACATTGCCGCAACCCCCAGTCTTTGCTATGTACGCCGGCGGGTCGGTCCGCGACCGCCGACGCCGACAGGACGTCTATCGACCCCGAGGAGCCATGGATCCGGAAAACGACGCAGGTGGGACGTTGATCGCGGGAGGCGGAGACCCCCTGATCGGACGCACCCTCGGTGGGGACTTTCGGGTCGAAAGTTTCATTGGCGCCGGGGCGATGGGGCGGGTCTATGCGGCGACTCAGCTATCGTTGGACCAGACCCGGGCCATCAAGGTCCTGCCGGACGAGCTCGCCTCGAACAAGGGGTTCGTCGCCCGGTTTCTTCAGGAGGCCCGGGTCGCAGCGCGGGTCGATAACCCGGCGGTCGTGCGGATCTACTCGGCGGGGGAGAGCGAGGGGATCTATTACATCGCCATGGAGTTCCTGCGCGGCGAGAGCCTGCGGGACTACCTGGCCCGGCAGGGAGCCTTGTCGGAGAAGGAGGCCGTGGCGAAGGCGCGCGTCGTCGCGGAGGGGCTCGCCGCGGCCCACGCCGTGGGGATCGTCCACCGGGACGTGAAGCCGGACAACGTCATGATCACCGGCCACGACCAGGTGAAGCTCACCGACTTCGGCATCGCCAAGCCGAGCGAGGCGGCGGATGCCACCCGTGCGGCGTGGGCCACCCGCGTGGGCGAGCCGGTGGGCTCTCCCCATTACCTGTCCCCGGAGCAGGCCCGTGGCGACATCTCCAAGATCGACGCCCGCAGCGACCTCTACTCCCTCGGCGTGGTGCTCTACGAGATGGTCACCGGCCGCGTGCCGTTCGAGGCGGAGACCGGCATCGGCGTATGCATCCAGCACATCGAGAAGCAGCCGGACTCCCCCACCCTGATCCGCCAGGACCTCTCCCCGGCCCTGGAGGCGGTGATCCTGCGCCTAATGGCGAAGGATCCGGCGGAGCGCTACCAGAGCGCCGCGGAGCTGATCGAGGCCATGGACGCGGCGGTCGCGCCAGCCCCGCCGCCGCCTCCACCTCCGCCCCCGCCGTCGCGCAAGGGGCTGTGGGCCGGCGTGGCGGTAGCGGCGGTGGTCGCCGTCGCGGTGGTCGGATGGCTGGTCACTCATCGACCCGAGCCGGAGGTCGTGACGGTCGAGGTCCCGGTCGCGCCGCCGCCGGTGGTGGAGGGCTACCTGCGGGTGGTATCCGAGCCGGCGGGGGCCGAGGTTCTGGTGGACGGTAACCGCATCGGCGCCACCCCCTTCGACGGCGCGGTCCCCGTCGGGGAGCACGAGGTGACGGTGAAGCTCGCCGGCCACGTGCCAGTGACGGAGACGGTGACTCTGGAAGAGGGCGCCGAGGTGGTCCGCACGGTGAGCTTGGAGGTGGCGCCGGCGACCCTGCGCCTCGCCTCGGAGCCGGCGGGCGCACGAACGACCCTGGACGGCGAGCAGGTCGGAGAGACCCCGGTGGAGCTCTCGGAGATCGCGCCCGGGACGCACCAGATCGTCATCGAGGCGAAGGGCTATTATCCCTACGAGACCCGGGTCGACCTCGGCCCCGGCCAGGAGCTGGCGCTGCATCCCCTGCTCAAGAAGGATCGCCGGGTCAGGTTCCGTGGCGTTCTGATGGACCCGGAGCAGCGCGACGCCATCCTGGCGCGCGAAAAGCGGGAGATCACCACGCTGGTCAAACAGGGCGTCACCCACTTCGACAAGGGTCAATACGACCTGTGCATCGCCAAGATGGAGGAGGTGCTGCGCATCGATGGCGACAACAAGGAGGCCCGGCGTTACAAGAAGATGGCGGAGGACAAGAAGGAGGAGATCCGCCGCAGCTGGGGTGAGGCGATCCAGGAGCGGGACGCGGTCCTCAAGACCAAGAAGCGCACGGTGGAATGAGGCGCTGTTCGCGATCCTGCGCATGGGAGGTAGAATCGACACTACTGCC
>JASFUG010000306.1:0-4148 GCA_050050395.1 Nitrospirota bacterium | reverse complement strand
ATTCACACGGAGTGTGTCAGTGAACGCCCTGGTGTAGGGCGGACTTCAGTCCGCCAGACGCCGGTCGCCCGCAGCGAAGGTGCCCGGCCGGTTGAAACCGGCCCTACGGCCTTTTCGTCCTCTCCGGGTGCCGCAGCGCGGCATGAGGACTGGTGAGAAATGCGGGCTAGCGAGCCGATCCACATAGGGCGCGGCGCCGCAAGCGCTCCAGGGCCATCCCCGCGAGCCCACCAGAAGGCGCGACAATTCCGGGCTTCCGTCTCGATTTTGAACAATCGCGCCAAGCGACGGGAGCCTGTGATAGCGGCGCGCAGAAAACACAAGTATGCTGATCGTGTCAGTCCTCAATTCCGGGAGACCAGTGTCCCAGGAGGCGATGTCCGCCCCGGTCTCCACACGCAGTTCCCATCCGCTGAACGTTGACCTGCCGCGCAGGCCGAGGAGAGTCACATGAAGGCGTTACAACAGACCGAGATCGATGAGTTCAAGGCGCAGTTCCGGGGCGAGGCGCTGGTCCCCGGCGATGCGAGCTACGACGAGGTGCGTCAGATCTGGAACGCCATGATCGATCGCAGGCCGGCGCTGATTGCCCGGTGCGGCTCGTCGGAAGACGTCGTGCAGGCGGTCAACTTCGCGCGCACCCACGAGCTGCTCGTGTCCATCCGCGGCGGCGGGCACAACATCGCGGGAAATGCGGTCTGCGACGAGGGCCTGATGATCGACCTCTCGCCGATGAAGGACGTTCAGGTGGACACGACGACCCGGCGCGCCACGGTCGAGCCCGGCTGCACCCTCGGGGACTTCGACGCGGTCGTGCAGGCCCACGGCCTCACCACGCCCACAGGCATCAACTCGACGACGGGAATCGCCGGCCTAACCCTCGGCGGTGGCTTCGGCTGGCTGAGCCGCAAGTACGGCATGACCATCGACAACCTGCTGTCGGCGGACGTCGTGACGGCAGATGGCAAGCAGGTGCGCGCCAGCGAGACGGAGAACAGCGACCTGTTCTGGGGGCTGCGGGGGGGCGGCGGGAACTTCGGGATCGTCACGCGCTTCGAGTTCCAACTCCATCCCGTCGGGCCGGATGTGCTGAGCGGGCTGATCGTCTTCCCGTTCGACCAGGCGAAGTCGGTGCTCACCCAGTTCGCCCGGTTCACGGAGACCATGCCGGACGAGCTCAACGTCTGGATGGTCACCCGTAAGGCGCCGCCGCTGCCCTTCCTGCCCGAGGAGGTCCACGGGAAGGAGATCGTGGTGCTCGCCCTGTGCTATGCGGGCGATCCCGCCGAGGGCGAGAAACTGATCGAGCCGTTGCGCAGCTTCGGCACGGCGCACGGCGAACACATCGGCGTACAACCGTACACCGCCTGGCAGCAGGCCTTCGATCCGCTTCTCACGCCGGGTGCGCGCAACTACTGGAAGTCGCACAACTTCGCGCAGCTCAGCGAGGGGGCGATCGACACCATCATCGAGTTCGCTGGCACCCTGCCATCGCCGCAATGCGAGATCTTCATCGGCACCATCGGGGCTCAGACGACCCGCGTCGCGCCCGAGGCGATGGCCTACTCCTGCCGCGACGCGTGTTACGTGATGAACGTCCACGGCCGCTGGGAATCGGCCGCCGACGATGAGCGCTGCATCGCCTGGGCGCGCGCATTCTTCGCCAAGGCGAAGCCGTTCGCCAGCCGCGGCGCGTACATCAACTTCCTCACGGAAGAGGAGGGCGACCGCGTCGAGTTCGCCTACGGTGCGGCGTACGACCGGCTGGTGGAGCTGAAGAAAAAGTACGACCCGACCAACCTCTTCCGGATGAACCAGAACATCAAGCCGGTCTGAGGGTCGGCGGTGCGCCGGCCACCCATCGGCGGTGGCCGGCGCTGCGCGCCGCCGGGGTAACGGGGGCTATGACGGAGTTTGCCCTGCGTTAGTGCGTTTCCGGGTTCACCGCCCCGGTCATTGCGAGCATCGGTGTGTTGCGTCCATTCGCGGTTCGATGCTCCCGTTGATCGGCCGGCGTAGCCGGCCACCGATTCACCTCGCGTCTTTGCGTCTTCGCGTTGAGCGGTTCTAACCCGCCGGCTGGTTTCATCGATCCGGCGGAAACCACCGCTCGAGCCCGTCGAGGGCGATTGCGTTTTCCGGGGTGGGGTCGGTGAAGAAGGTAGGGATCGGTAACCGCGGAGGCCGGTCCCGGAGGAGTCACCAGACGCGGTCGAGCTGTCGCCATCGTTGTCGAAGCCGTCTATCATGCGCCTCCCGCCGAAGGAGCATGGTACTGGTACCGGGGCGTATGTTATGGGACTCCAATCCCAGTCCCCCTTCCGTTCACCCGCGTGGCACGCTGCCTCCGTTCGTCCGTGCCGCCCCACAGAGCGAGGCGAAATTCCATGTGGTCCATCATCCCGATCGTGTGCCTGCTATCGATCACGGCGCCGGCGACGGCCGCGGTGTCCGTGTTTACCGACGAAGCCGCCTACTTGAACGCCCTGAGTTCCTTCGGCTACGGCGCGACAGTAGAAAGCTTTGAAGACGATGCCGCTTGGGGATCCGCACGAACGACGACCTCCGGAGGCACCCACACGGCCCCGTCCGTCGGGAGCCAGGGTATTACCTGGACGTCGAACAATCCTTCCAGCGAGGTGACGACGGGTGATGGAGATCCGCGATCAGGGACCTGGATGTTCTTCACGTTGCCCCACGGCAGCTACAGCGACGATGGCAATCCCGGTAACGATGTCCCCGATGGCTTCGTTGGTAATAGCGCCACGACGCTCTACGGCGTGGGGGGCTGGTTGGACACCAATACCCCCTTCGCGGCGATAAGTCTCAGCCTCGACGGGGCCCCACCCGTGGATTTCGGCGAGACCTGCGACGAGAACGGCGAGAACTGCGTCGGCCTCGATATCATCGGCACCCAGAAGAGCTTCTTCGGCGCTATCGACAGCGATGGCTTCACGACCTTTGCCTACAACGAGACCGAGGGGACGATCGACGACCAGAAGTTCATATTCGCCGACGACTTCACCTTCGCGACCGTCCCCGAGCCCAGCAGCTTGATCCTGGTCGGACCGCCGCTTCTCCTCCTGGCCCGTGGCGGGGTCCGGCGTGCGTTATCGCATGTTGGCGTTCGCGGCTAGCCGCCATGGTGGGGAGCACGATTCGCGTCCCTTCGCGGTTCGGTCCTCTCGACCACTGGCCGGCGTACGCGGGCACCGATTCACCTCGCGTCTCGGCGCCTTCGCGTCTTTGCGTTGAGCGGTTCTTACCCGCCGGCTGGCTTCACCGTTCCGGCGCAAACCACGCGCTCGAGCTCGTCGAGGGCGATTGCGTTGTCCGGGGTGGGGTCGGTGAAGATGGCAGGGATCGGCAGCGGCGTGTAACCCGGCGGCGGGCCTTGCGCGACATGCTCCAGCACGTCCAGGTAGGCGCGTGCCGTCGCCGTCGAAGAGGCGGAGGTTGACGCCCGGGGGGATGATCGCGAAACGCTGCGTGTCGGTCGGGTCGACCGCGCCCGCATACGCGAGGTGGGCGTACTGTTCCCGGCGTTCCTGCTCGGTCGACGTGATGATGCGCGCCGCATGGCTCATGGCGACCCGCTCGGCGGCGATGCGCCGGGCGAAGAAATACTCTTGATCCAGGGCGGGGAGATCGAGGTGGTTGTGGACCAGCAACCGCTCCAGCCTCTGCGCCCCCAGCGAATGGCTCGTGAAGGTGAATGGCGGCCCCCCTTGCCAGTACCACAACGCCGCCGCCAGACCCGAGTCGCCGTAATGGGCCGTGGCGACCTCCGGACGGGCGCCGTCCCGCTGGTAAAAGGCGGCGATATTCGGCACCCATTCGGTGGCGATGTACGGCCACAGATCCTGCTTGCGGCGAAATCCGTCACCACCGCAGGCCAGCCGTACGATCCGCACGTTCGGCTCACCGGGGTAGCGGTCGACCTCCGCCTCGAAGCCGGGCCACTCCGGGTCGTGGATGCGGCGCGTGACGATGTCGACCCGGTGTCCCATGCGACCCAGGGCCAGGGTCACCTCCTTCACATAGACCAGCTGGCCCCCGAAGTCCGGGTGTGCGGTCCAGTAGCGGTCCCCGGCATCGAAGTTGCCGTGGATGTTCAGAAACGCGATGTACACCTGGTCGCCCTGTTC
>JASFUG010000305.1:0-4186 GCA_050050395.1 Nitrospirota bacterium | reverse complement strand
CGATCGTTGCGCCGAGCACAACACGAAGCTCACGGAGATCTCCCAGGAGCTCATGGAGGTGTACCGCAGGAAGGGCGTGATGAGCGTCCTGATGGAGAAGGAGCCGCTCATCGGGATCCGGAAGATCGAGCTCCAGACCCTGATCGACCAGTACGAGGAGCGCGTCGAGCAGCAACGCATCGACGACGCCCGTCGCGCTGCGGGCGAGGGCGAGCAGAAACAGCCGTGAGGCATCGACCGGCGGGGGCACCGGACCGGCCGATCGACGCGGTGTGGCGATATTGTGAGGCGCCCGGGATGGTGCCGAGACAGTGTGGTCGGACACTTCGCTCAACGAGTGTGCGATCTCAGGAGCGGAGGCTGTCATGGAAACCGATCCGAAGGACTGGTGGCTGCAGATCAAGGGCGACCCCCAGATCCGCGACACCCTGTTTCAACGGCATCGCGTCCCCAGTCTCTTCGATGCCCACATCGACACCCTGCACGAGGTGGTGGGGGCCCTGTTCTCCAGCCGCAGCGTGTTCCACGTCAAGATCCACTACGCGAGCAACCAGCTCACCTGCTGGCTCTACGAGGACCCTTATGGCTATCGGGTCTTCGTCGGTGAGGAAGTGGTCAGCCCGAGGTTTCCCAGGCGCTTCCCCTTGCTCACGTCGACGCTCCACACGGCGGTGCCGGCGCAGGCGGTCCCGGGCATCCTCCAGCAGTTCAAGCGGATGCGCTTCCAGGATGAGAACATCTACCTGCGCAACGCCTCGATCAATCGCGTCAACGGCATGATCGGCCTCACCTTCTCCTGTGACGGCAGTCACTACGTTCCATTCGACCGCTTCTTCGTGGTGGCATCGGAGATCGCCCCGCCCGTGTGACCGGGCCGCACCGCGGGCGTCAACCGCGCTCAGATATGCGGACGGATTCCCGCGCCGCGCTACGCCGCGAGGACAGAGACCGACTACCCTGACCGTGTCACGGCTCGAAGCCGAGGGCGCGTAGGCGTTGGACCTCGTTGCGCCAGTTCGGGGAGGCGACCACTCGCAGGTCCAGGAAGACAGGGGTGCCCAGGAGGCGCTCGATGGCGCGGCGCGCGTCGCTGCCGATCGCCTTCAAGCGGCTGCCCTTGGCGCCGATCACCATGCCCTTGTGGTTGTCGCGCTCGACGATGATGGTCGCCGCGACGCGCGTGAGGCGGCGGTCCTCCTCTTCTTTCAGCCCGTCGAGGCGCACCGCCACGCCGTAGGGCAGCTCGTCGCGCAGGCGCCGGATCACCTGCTCGCGAACCAGCTCCGCGATCACGAAGTGCTCCGGCAGGTCGGTGACCATCCCCGCCGGGAAGTACTCGGGCCCCTCCGGCAGGCGCCGGCCCACGGCGTGCAGTAGCTCCTCGACGTTGTCGCCGGTGCGCGCGCTGATCGGAAAGACCTCCTCGAAGCTCGCGAGGTCCTTGAAGGCGTCGATCGCCGCAAGGAGATCCGCCCGCGACACCGTGTCGATCTTGTTCATCAGCAGCCACACCGGCGGACCGAGGTCGTGCAACGCCTCGGCCACGAAGCGGTCGCCACCGCCGGGCTGCCGGTCCGGCTCGACCATGAGAAAGAGCAGGTCCATCTCCGCCAGCCCCTCCAGGGCGGTACGCACCATGATCCGGTTGAGGGCGTGGGACGGCCGGTGGATGCCGGGGTTGTCGAGAAAGATCGCCTGGAACCCGTCGCCGTGGCAGACGCCGGTGATGCGGTTACGGGTGGTCTGGGGCCGGTTGGCAGTGATCGCCACCTTTTGCCCCACGAGACGATTGAGAAGGGTCGACTTGCCGACGTTGGGGCGGCCGGCCAGGGCAACGAATCCGGAGCGATAGAGGGGTGCCATCGCCCCTCTTACCACAGGGGGCTACCGGCGCCCCAGACGGGGAGCGCCGCCGGTCCACGTGGTCGCGGCCCGCCGAGGACGCGGGCCGGGTGGTCGGACGATGCGGGCAGTCGTGCGGTCGCAGGAGACTCGAGGTGAGGGTTGCGCGCGGGTGTAGAGTGTCACCACGATGGACCTCAGCGATGCGCAGATCGAGCGCTACTCCCGGCAGATCCTGCTCAAGGAGCTCGGGGGCACCGGCCAGGAACGGATCCTCGCCGGCAGTGTGTTGGTCCTCGGTGGTGGTCGCGTGCCGGCGCTCGCGTCGCTCTATCTGGCGGCGGCGGGCTGTGGCCGGCTGGGGCTGGGCTTCGCCGATGGGGCCGAAGAGGCCCGGGCGAGCATCGCGGCACTCAATCCCGACACCCGAACCCATCTCGTGTCGCCGGAAGAGGTGTCGCGCGAGGTGATCGCCGACTACGACGTGGTGGCCCACACCATGGTGCCCGGGGACCGCCACGATCGCCTGAATCGCGCGTGGCTGGAGGCGGCGCGACCGATGGTCGTCGCACGAGTGGCGGGGGCGACTGGCTCGGTCACGACCCTACGCCCCGGCCCGGGTACCGGCTGCCTTGCCTGCATGCCATGGCCGTCGGGCGAAGCGACTACCACGCCCCTCGCCGCGCCACTGGCCGGCGCCATCGCCTCGCTACAGGCGATCGAGGTGCTCAAGGCAGTGACGGGTACGGGGGAGCCCCTCCACGACCGGCTGGTCACCCTCGACGCGCACGGCGCCGCCTTCGCCGTGCAGGAGGCCCAGCGACCTGCGGCGTGCGCCGTGTGCGGCGCTACCTGACCAGCAACACGTTGCACGGCGCGTGGTGGATCACCTTCGATGTGACGCTGCCGAGGAGGAAGCGGTTGATCGCGGAGCGCCCCTTGTTGCCGATCACGATCAGGTCGTAGTTGCCATCCGTCGCGGTGTCCAAGATGGTGGAGGCAGGCTCGCCGACCACGAAATGCTCGTCGAGCGGCACCGTCGTCTCCTTGCGGACCTCCTCAAGCCACTCGCGGAAGGCGAGACGATCACCCCGTTCCAGGACCGGCTGAAAATCGTCACCGAGGTCCTCCAGGCTCGCCACCGCGTGGGGCTGATGGACACGGAGGACACTGACCGCTACGTCGCCACACTCGGCCATCTTGATCGCCTCGTGAAGCGCGTGGCGAGACGTCTCGGAGAGGTCTACCGGGCACAGGATTTTCTTCATCTCCGCCCTCCTGGCGTCCCCCTCTGGAGAGAGAGGCAGCGCCGTGGATGTGAACGATGTCCAATCTTATCGTCTCTAAACATCGAGTTTAGCCGACAACCGGCCGGCGTCGGTATCCCGGGCCGGCACTGCGTCGCTCAGCCGCAGGCATCGACCGTGGCGGCGCGCCGATGCCATACTATAGGAAGATAAGCTATGACATGATGCCGGCGCGGCGTCCATCCCCCCCGGGGCAAGCTTCCCCGACGGCGCCGGCTGCAGGATAGACGAGCGGGTCCGTGCGCATTCTGACATACAACATTCAGGTGGCGATCGGCTCGCGGCGCTATCGCCACTACCTGCTCCACGGCTGGAAGCACGTCATGCCCCACGGGCAGACGATACGCAACCTCGACCGCATCGCATCGGTCATCGAGCCGTTCGACGTGGTCGCACTGCAAGAGGTGGACAGCGGCTCGTTCCGGACGCGCTTCGTGAACCAGGCCGAGTACCTCGCGGAGAAGACGGGCTTCGTCGCCTGGAACAGCCTGGTGACGCGGGACTTCGGTGTCGTGGCCCAGCATACCAACAGCCTGCTGAGCCGCCGGAAGCCGCTGCAGGTGGTCACCCACCGCTTGCCGGGCCTGCTCGAGGGTCGGGGACTGATCGAGGCAGAATACCCGCTCGACGGACGGACCGTCGCCGTCTTCTGCACCCACCTGGCGCTCAACTGCCGCGCCCGTATCCGTCAAGTGCAGTACATCGCCGACCTGGTCAACGAACGCGACTCGGCGATCCTGCTTGGAGACTTCAATTGCCAGCCGGGATCGCGCGGTCTGCGCCACTTTCTCCAGCACACCCGCCTGCGCACCGGGGCACCGCTGCACGCCAGTTATCCAAGCTGGCGGCCGAGCCGGATCATCGATCACATCCTGGCGACCAATGACCTCGAGCTCACCGGTCTACAGACCTTGCCGGACCTGCTCTCCGACCACCTTCCGGTCGGCGCCACGGTGCGTCACAGAGACGAGGTGGCTGCGGCGGCGTGAGGTCCCACCGTGGGCTTCTGCACCACGGCTCGATTCCGCCGGGTCCAG
>JASFUG010000304.1:0-4192 GCA_050050395.1 Nitrospirota bacterium | reverse complement strand
GACCGCCCTGGACCTGCTGCTGCTCGACAAGACGAATCCCCGCTCCCTCATCTTCCAGGTCAAGGAGATGGAGCAGCTCGTCGGTGACCTGCCGGGGCAGCACGAACGACCGCTGACCACCGAGATGCGGCGGGTGATCGAGGCCGCGGGGCTATTGCGCCTCGCGGAGGTGCGGCAACTGGCAGAGACCGAAGGCAGCCTACGCCCGCAATTGGATGCGCTGCTCGCTCGTGTCTCCCAGTCCGTCAACGACGCCTCGGCGGCACTCACCAATACCTACTTCAGCCATGTCGAAGGTCCGTACCAGCTCCTCGATGCCGGCAGCGAATCCCCATGATCTACCGGGTCACCCACAAGACCGAATACCTCTACGGCGGAACGGTCAGCCAGTGCCACAACCTGGCCTGCCTCAAGCCGCGTGAGGTCGCCGGGCAGCAATGCCTCAGCCATCGCCTGGAGATCGATCCCCTGCCCCTGGAGCGGGCCGAGCATCGGGACTTCTTCGGCAACCCGGTGACCTACTTCTCGATCCAGCAACCGCACCAGCAGCTCACGGTCACTGCGGTGAGCGAGATCCGGATGAATGGCGGCAGCGAGCAGGCGGTCATCGATTACCACATGTCGTGGGATGAGGTGCACGCACGGCTGGCCGGCGCGACCGAGCCCGAGCTGATCGAAACTCGCCAGTTCGTCCTGGACTCGCCCCTGGTGGGGGCCACCCCCGATCTCGCCGCCTATGCGGAGCCCGCCTTTCCCCCCGGCCGGCCGCTGCTCGACGCCGTGCTGGAGCTCATGTCGCGGGTGCATCACGACTTCGCCTTCGCCCCCGGATTCACCTCGGTCACCACGCCGCTCGCCGAGGTGTTCGCCAGCCGGCGCGGCGTGTGCCAGGACTTCGCCCATCTGGCGATCGGCTGCCTGCGCGCCATGGGGCTCGCCGCGCGCTACGTGAGTGGCTACCTGGAAACGGTACCGCCGCCCGGCGCGGCCAAGCTCCAGGGCGCCGACGCCTCCCACGCATGGTTCTCGGTCTTCCTGCCCGAGACCGGCTGGCTCGACTTCGACCCCACCAACAATCAGATGCCCCAAGGCCAGCACATGACCACCGCCTGGGGCCGGGACTTCTCCGACGTCACGCCCCTCAAGGGCGTGCTCTTCGGCACCGACCCCGGCCACAGCCTCACGGTCTCGGTGGACGTCGAGGCGCTGCCGGGCTGAGCCGCCACCGACCCTTTACTGACACCCCCGCGGCGGCGCTCGGAACAGCCGCCGGAAGGCCCCGCGCCGGCGTCGCCTGAGGCCGCCGAGAAGTGTGTACTCGGGTGCAGCGCCTCGTCAGGCGGGGCCCTCCAGCACCGCCTGCATGAGGTCGACTCGCCCGGTACGAAATCCCGCCTCACAGTAGGCCAGGTAGTAGCGCCACATGCGCAGGAATCGCTCGTCGTACCCGAGGGCGCGGATGGCCACCGCGCGCGCCCGTACTGCCTCGTGCCAGCGCCGTAGAGTGCAAGCGTAATCGGCGCCGAACATCGCCCGATCGCGGAGCTGAAGCCCCGCCGCCTCGGCCGCAGCACGAAACCGCGTCACGGTCGGCAGCAGCCCCCCCGGGAAGATGTAGAGCTGGATGAAGTCGGCGCTCCGGCGGTAGTGCGAGAAGGCATCTTCGTCGATGGTGATGGTCTGGACGGCCGCGCGCCCGCCGGGCCTCAGGCGGCGGCGCAGGGTGGCAAAGTAGGTCGGCCAGTAGGGCTCACCGACCGCCTCGAACATCTCGATGGAGACGATGTGATCGAAACGGCCCCGGAGGTCGCGGTAGTCCAGGAGGTGGATCGAGACCCGTCCCGCCAGGCCCGCCTCCGCCACCCGGCGACGCGCCAGGGCCATCTGTTCCCGCGACAGGGTGATGCCGGTGACCCGCAGTCCCTGTCGGGCGGCGTGCAGCGCGAACCCGCCCCAGCCGCAGCCGATCTCCAGGAGATGCTGGCCCGGACGGGCCTCCAGCAGGTCGAGGAGACGCTGGTACTTCCTCGCCTGCGCCACCGCCAGTGGTTCGTCCGGGTGGCCGAACACCGCGCCGGAGTAGCTCAGCGTCTCGTCCAGCCAGAGGTGAAAGAAGTCGTTACCCAGGTCGTAGTGGGCGGCGATGTTGCGGCGGCTACCGCGGCGGGTGTTGGGCCTCAGGCGGTGGCGGAGCCGGCCGAGGAGGGGCTGGAGCGCGACCATGGGCAGGGCCTCGGCGAGCTCGCGTTCGTTCAGCGCCAGCACCTCCAGCAACGCCGCGGGATCGGGGCTCCACCAGTCTCCCGCCATGAAACCCTCGGCAAGACCGATCTCACCGCGCCGCGCGAGGCGACCGAGGAGGCGCCACGGCCGTCGCAGGACCATGGACCCATCCGGACCGGGATGGATGCCGGCGCGTAGGCGGCGGCTGCCTTCCGGCGTCGTGAGCTCCAGCCGGCCGTATTCGACGGCGTCGAAGACCCGCAACAATATCCGGCTAGCCACCGATGTCGGTCGCGGGAACGCGGCCGTGGCGCAGTCCAAATTCGCATTCATCCACTGATCTCCTCGGGGGGTGGCAACGGCTTACGGAAGACGGGAGCGCCGCGCAGCCAGATCTTGAGGGCCTGCCAGTGGATGGCGGCGATCACCTTGAGGTTGAGAAGGGGTATGGCCAGCAGGGCATGGAGCAGGTTGCGGTCGTTGAACGGCTGGCCCGCCGCGGTCTGCGCCGCGACCAGCATCAACCGGCCCTCCTGGTACTCCTGGATGCCGATCGCCAGCCCTGCGTCGGGTCGCGACAGACGGAAGCGATAGGTGGCGTACATGGAGATGAACGGCGACACGTGGAAGCGCTTCTCCACCTCCCTGCGCAGGGGCCAGGTCAGCGGAGCGCCTGAGTCGTGGAGCAGGTAGCCGTGCTGCTCCCCGAAGGTGTTCTTGACCTCGCAGAGCACGGCCAGGAGGCGGCCGTCGCGATGCAAGCAATACCAGAGGCTCAGGGGGTTAAAGGCGTAGCCGAAGATCCGCGGGAGGCTCAGCAGCAGGACGCGGCCGCCCTCCAGCGTGATGCCATGGCCGGCCAGCATGGTCTCAACCCACCGCGCCAGGGGCGTCCCGTCCCGCGGCCCGTGATCGCGGTCGTACACGGAGAAGACGTTGAAGCGGTTGTGGGAAAACAGTCGACTGCGGCCCGCCGTCTCTTCCAGGCGGTCGACGTCGAGCAGCAGGCTGAACACCCGGTAGGCGAACCGGTACCGCACCGGAAAATGGCGGCGGTGCATCACCTCACCCACGTAGAGGGTGGCGTCCTCGGCGGTGCCCATGGTCATGCCGCCTGCGAGTGGATAGTCCGCGCATCGGAGAGGGGATCGGCCCGTCGGGCCGAGCTCTCCTCCCACGGCAGTGTCGCGCCGAGTCGCACGGCCACCTCGACCGCCGACCGCAGGGCGTCCTCGTGGAACCCATAGCCGTGATAGCTGCCGCAGAACCACACGCCGTTGCGGCCCGCGATCGAGGGGAGCCGGCGCTGCGCCTCCAGGGCACGGCGATCGAAGAGCGGGTGGTGGTATTCCATCTCGCGCACGACGCGATCCGCCCGGGGCTCGGTGAGGGGATTCAGGCTCACGAACACGGGCTCCTCGCACGGCAGCCCCTGGAGCCGGTTCATCCAGTAGGTGACCGACATGCGGCCCGGGTCCTCGGCGGCGGTCGTGGAGAGATAGTTCCAGGACGACCACGCCCGCCGGCAGCGCGGCATGAGCCGCGGGTCCCGGTGGAGGAGCGCGCGGTTCGCCTGGTAGCGAAAGGCGCCCAGGAGCTGCCACTCCTCCCGGGTCGGCCGGTCGATCAGGGCGAGGGCCTCGTCCGCATGGCAGGCGAGCACCACCTGATCGTACCGCTCACGGCCACCCGACGCGTAGTGCACCGTCACCCCGGCCGCGCCGCGCACCACCCGGCTGACCGGCTCCGCGCGCCGCGTCGCGGGTCCCAGGGTCTCCAGCATCTTGCGGACGTACTGGTGACTGCCATCCACCACGGTCCGCCACTGGGGCCGTCCGAAGAGGTCGATCAGCCCGTGGTTGGCGAGAAACCGCAGCAGGCTCTCGAGGGGAAAGTCGAGCATGGCCCGCGGCGGGCACGACCAGATGGCCGCGGTCATCGGCAGCAGGTAGTGGTCACGGAACGCCTG
>JASFUG010000303.1:0-4202 GCA_050050395.1 Nitrospirota bacterium | reverse complement strand
CGGCCACCAGATCGGCACCGAGTTCCTCAAGCGCATGGTGGTCGCAGCACCCCGCCACCACCTGCACCTGCCGGACCGCGAGCTGGCGTGCGCCCCCATCGACTCCGACCTGGGCCGCGCCTACCTGGGGGCGATGCGCGCCGGCGTGAACTGCGCCCTCGCCAACCGTCAGATCCTCACCCACCTGACCCGTAAGGCATTCCGCAAGCTCTTCCCCGATGCTCGCCTCACCCTCCTGTATGACGTCTCCCACAACACCTGCAAGGTGGAGGAGCACCGTGTCGACGGCCGGCCGCGGCGCCTCTTCGTGCACCGCAAGGGCGCTACCCGCGCCTTCGGTCCCGGCCATCCGGACCTGCCAGCGGAGCTGCGGACCACTGGCCAGCCGGTGCTCATCGGCGGCACCATGGGCACCGCCTCCCACATCCTGGTCGGGACCGGTAAGGGCATGGAGATCGCCTTCGGCTCCGCCTGCCACGGCGCCGGCCGCGCCATGAGCCGCAACCAGGCGCGCAAGCGGTGGCACGGCAGGGAGGTGGTCAAACGCCTCGCCGCCCACGGAGTGATCGTCCGCTCCCCGTCCTTCCGCGGCGTCGCCGAGGAGGCGCCGGGCGCCTACAAGGACGTGGACGCGGTGGTCGAGGCCACCGAGGCCGCCGGCCTCGCCCGCCGCGTGGCGCGCCTCACCCCCATGGTGTGCGTGAAGGGATGAGATGAGGGGGGGATTGGGGGATGCGGGATGGGGGGAAGGTTGGCCGCCGGGCGACCAACAAACCTTTTCGGGACGCGGACAATCGGCAGCTCATCCGGCCCGCAGGGCCGACCATTCCCCCATCCCCCGCCCCTCATCCCTCACCCCACGTCAGAACACGTAGCCCAGCGCCGCCTCCACCGCCACATCCGACGGCACCGTTTTGTCGTTGAGGAGAAAGTCGTCGGGGACGAGGTCCTCGTGGATGTGGGTGTTGTTGAAGTTGCCGGCGATCGCGACATCCGCCGTCAGGCCGCGCCACTGGACGCCGATGCCGGCCGAGGCGCCGGTGTCGTCCTGCTCCAGGTCGTGGATCACGCCGAGGCGCAGGGCCAGCCACCCCCACGGTGTGTACTCGAGGCCCCCGGAGAGGATGCGCGAGGTCGCGTGGGGCAAGGTCGAGTGGTTGCGGGTCAGATCGACGTCGGCGGCGAGCAGGAGCTGGCGCCACGGCAGCCACGCCACCCCGGCGCGCACCTGCGGGTCGAGCACGAAGGCGCCGCGGTCGATGCCCCCCAGGCGTGGGTAGTCGAAGGAGGGAGAGTTGACGTCCCGCGCCAGGACGCCGGCCCGCCAGGTGGGCCGCCGGTAGAGCACGCCGAGGTCGACGCCGACATCGTTGTCGGTGGTGGAGCCCACGTCGTACTCCCCGACGGTGAGGTCGTCCTGGCGGTTGAAGACCTCGATCTCCTGGTAGTACGTCTCCGCCTCCATCCACTTGAGGTTGGCGCCGACGAACAGGCGCGGCAGGAGGGGCAGGCCGACGGTGAGCGGGACCTCATCGATATCGGCGCCGCGCCAGCGCAGGAAGGTCTTGTTGTCGGAGAACGCGCTGTCCGGGTGGTTGGACTGGGCGCCGATCGCCACCCCCGCGTCGATGGCGTCATAGGTTCGCCACACCGAGTCGACCACCGACCCGAGGGGCAGGGGACGGGTCACCCGGCGCACCGCCTCGAGCCGCACCCGGTCAAATGCCCGGTGCGCCGCCAGAGGCTGCGCCGCCAGGCGGGTGAAGCGTGGCACCTCGTCGTTGCGCGCCAGGAAGGGGTGAGCCTGGGACACCCAGTTCGGGAGGACTTGCAGGGCGATGTCGATGTTCTCCGCGGTGAGCCCCTCCAGGCCGAGGTGCCTGTCGTTGGCCACGGCCTGGGCCGTGAGGTCGAAGAGGCGGCGGTAAGCGATGCCCCAGTTGTTGTGGCGCACCGCGGCCCACATGTTGGCCTGAGACTCGACGCCGCCGCCCTTGACGTTGAGATCCGCCACCCGCCGGCGGACCTCCTCGCGGGCGTCGCCGCGCAGGTCGCGGACGGTCTCCACGATCAAGGAGAGGCCGCCATCCCTCCACTCCCTCGAGAGATCGAGAAACCAGTCCACTGCCGGCAGGATGTCCTCGTACTCGCGGCCGGTGATGCCGGCACCCACCCCGAGGCCGGTGGCGACCGGCACGCCCGGTCGGTACACGCGATTGGGGCGCTGGGCGATGTCCTCCGCCACGGGGCGATGCTGGACCGGCGTGCGGCGCGCGTACATGCCGTACGCCGCCGGGTTCCAGTACGCCGCATCGGTCTCCTCCGCCACCGCCACGTGGGCGCCCCCCATGCCCAGAGCGCGGGGGCCAACGATCTGGAACGGCTCCGCGTGAAGTCGCTCTGCGGCGAGCAGGCCTGCGAGGAGGAATAGGACGAGGCGCATGGCGGAGGGCACCGATCAACGATCAGCTGTCAGCTCTTCGCAGCTCGGGACTGTGCGGGGAAAGTGGCGCGTGCCACAACCCCTCTTCGCCGGGAGCCCACGTCCCGGTGAACACCGCCGCCGCATCACTAGTCGGCCCGGTCAGGGAGGCCAACGCACAGCCACGAGAGGAACGCGGCCCCTGGCCGGGGAATTCACCACGGGGGAGTTGGGGGCAGGCCGCGGCCGGCAAGCAACCGCACCTTGGGTGGCGCCATCATCGGGTCCGCTGATCACCCTTGGCGAGGGCGTCTGCAGATCCCACCGCGCCCCATGCCGCCAACCTTCCCACCCCCGTTCAATCCCTCGGCTGGAAGAGAACCGGTCTGGAATGGCCGCCTTTGCGACGACCTTCCGGAGCCGGAGGTTTGCGGAGATGACAACCGCTAACGGCTGACGGCTGACGGCTGATCGCTACACGTTGAACCGGAAGTACACCACGTCGCCATCCTGGATGATGTAATCGCGGCCCTCGATGCGCAGCAGGCCGGCCTCCTTCACCGCCAGGGGGGAGCCGAGGCGATCCAGGTCGTGGAAAGTCATCACCTCGGCGCGGATGAAGCCGCGCTCGATGTCCGAGTGGATGGTTCCGGCGGCCGCCGGCGCGGCGGTGTGGGCCGGGATGGTCCAGGCGCGCGCCTCCTCAGGACCACCGGTGAGGAACGTCACCAGCCCCAACAGCCGGTAGCCGGCGCGGATCAGGCGGTGGAGTCCCGGCTCCTCCAGGCCGTAGGCGGCGAGCATCTCCTGCCGATCGGCCGGGTCGAGATCCACTAGCTCCGCCTCCACCGCGGCGCAGATCGGAATCACCTCCGCACCGCGGGCGGCGGCGACCTCCACCAAGGCCGCCAGCTCGGGGCCGGGCTCCGCGAGCTGCCGTTCGTCGAGATTGGCCACATACAGAGTGGGCTTGGTGGAGAGCAGCCCGCAGGCCGCGAGCCAGTCGCGCTCGGCCTCCGCCTCCGCGCGGTGCGGCGGCGCGCCGTCGGAAAGGCGCGCCTCGACCTTCTCCAAGAAGGCCACCTCCGGCAGCAGGTCGCGGTTGCCCTTGGCCTGACGGCTCACCTTGTCCAGGCGGCGCTGCACCGTCTCCAGGTCCGCCAGGAGGAGCTCGGTGTCGATGGTCTCCACGTCGTCCCGGGGATCGATGCGGCCGGCGACGTGAGCGACATCGTCGTCGTGGAACAGTCGCACCACGTGGGCGATCGCCTCCACCTCCCGGACGTGGGCGAGGAACTTGTTCCCCAGCCCCTCCCCCTTACTGGCGCCTGCCACCAGGCCGGCGATGTCCACGAAGCGCATCTGGGTGGGCACGACCTGCTTGGGACGGTAGATCTCCGCCAGGCGGTCGAGGCGTGGGTCCGGCATGGGCACCACCCCGACGTTCGGGTCGATGGTGCAGAACGGGTAGTTCGCCGCCGCCGCCCCGGCCCGGGTCAGTGCGTTGAACAGGGTGGACTTGCCCACGTTGGGCAGCCCGACAATGCCGCATTGAAATCCCATGAGGGTGCTCGCTTCAGTCCTACAAAAGACGACCAGCGGATGCGCTGACCACGATCGAATTCTTCACCACAGAGACACGGAGAGCACAGAGGATCAGCGGAAATTAAGGTGCCGTGCTCTTGCTGGTGGAGATGGCGCCCACTTGTAGGGCCGGTTTCAACCGGCCGAGGCCGTGCTCTCAAGATCTTGTGGCGTCCGGCGGGCTGAAGCCGCCCTA
>JASFUG010000302.1:0-4209 GCA_050050395.1 Nitrospirota bacterium | reverse complement strand
GAGTAGAGCCCCACCGCCGCCGGCGCCTGGTTGGTGGTGATGGCGCGGATCACGCTGCATCCAGCGTTCTGACCCGCGGTTCTATACCGGGCCACGTGGTCCGCCTGGCAACGCGTAGATCGTAGTCGACTTGCAGGCCGAGCCAGACTTCCGGTGTAACACCGAAATACTTGCCGAGACGCAGCGCCGTGTCGGCCGTGACGCTGCGCTTCCCGTTGACGATGTCACTGATACGCCCCGCTGGAACATCAAGCGCACGCGCTAGTCGGTTGATTGTGATTCCGAGGGGCCGCATGAACTCTTCCAACAAGATCTCGCCTGGGTGGATGGACTCTAGCGTCTCATCCTTCTTAGCCATGCCGAACCTCCTTTCAGTGGTAATCCACGATCTCTACCTCAAAGGCATCGCCCGCCTTCCATCGGAAGCAGATACGCCATTGATCGTTGATGCGGATGCTGTGTTGCCCTTTTCGATCGCCCGATAGCTTCTCCAGTCGATTGCCCGGGAGTGCAGCCAAATCCTCCAGCCGCCTCGCTTGATTCAAGAACAGCAACTTGCGCCGGGCACCTCTTTCGATCGCCGCAAAGTGACGCACCGGACGTTCCTCGAACAGCGCCTGGGTGTCCTTGTCCCTGAATGACGCGATCACGACACCAACCTATTACGCGCCTCGTAATACCTCAATCGTAATAGCCGGTCCTACTGTTGGCCACAATATCCGAGGGCGCGACGGTGGCCTCTCCCAGCGCCTCGATGAGGGCGGCGGCCTTGTGGAGGGTCTCGTGATATTCACGCTGCGGGTCGGAGTCGGCGACGATGCCGCCGCCGGCGTGCAGGAAGGCGCGGCCTGCGCGGACGGTGATGGTGCGGATCAGGATGTTGACGTCCATCGCGCCGGAGTCGCTGAAGTAGGCGAGCCCTCCGGTATAGGGGCCGCGGTAGAACGGCTCCAGCTCGTCGAGGATCTCCATGCACCGCACCTTGGGCACGCCGGTGATGGTGCCGCCGGGGAAGCAGGCGCGCAGGCAGTCGACCACGTCTCGCTTCGGGTGGAGCCGGCCACGTACGTTGGAGACCAGGTGCACCACGTGGGAGTAGACCTCCGTGGCCAGGAGCTCATCGACCTCGATGGTGCCGTAGAGGCAGACGCGGCCCAGGTCGTTGCGGATCAGATCCACCAGCATCAAGTGCTCGGCGCGCTCCTTCGGATGACCACGCAAGGCGGCCACCGTGGCCTCGAGATCGGCGGGCTCCCCCGGCCGGCGGAAGGTGCCGGCGATGGGGCGACTCTCCACCGTCCGGTCCTGCACCCGCACCAACCGCTCCGGTGACGAGCTGACCACCGCGAAGTCGTCGCCGCGCAGGAAACCGGCGAACGGTGCGGGATTGATGGCGCGCAACCTCCGGTACAGCCCCCACGGGTCCCTGCCCGCGGCGACCGGCGCGGTGAACCGCTGGGCAAGGTTGACCTGGAAGACGTCGCCGGCCTGGATGTAGCGCTTCACTCGCTCCACCGCCGCCAGGTAGTCGTCCTGGCCCCAGTACGGGGTGACCGGCGCTGCGAGCTGGAACGGACGCGCGATCTCCGAACCGGGTTCGGCGGCCAGACGGTTTATGACGCCCGCCACCCAGCCCCGCGCGTCGCCTTCTTCATCGCCCCCCTGTCCCTCCGGCCACGTGCGTGCCATGGCCCAGGTCCGCCCCGCGAGGTGGTCCACCACGACACTTCGATCGCAGAAGAGGAGATAGAGGTCCGGCACCCCCGCGTCGTCCACGGTGGTGGCCGGCAGCCGCTCCAGATGGCGCACCAGCTCGTAGCCCAGCATTCCCACGACACCGCACTGGAAGGGCGGCAGGCCGGGGACGGGTGCGACCCGACGCCGGCGCAGGCGGTCGCGCAGGAGATGGAACGGGCTCCCCGCCACCGGCCGCTCCACGCCGTCGTGGGGTTGGCGCCAGGTCAAGTCCTGGCCCTTACCGGTGAGGATCGCGCGCGGGCCGCCGACCAGGATCGAGTAACGCCCGGTCCGCGGGTGTACCTGGGCGCTGTCCAGCAGGCACGCCGGGCCCGGTTCCGCCAGTGCCTCGAAGAGCCGTGGTGGGGTCCACTCGCCGAGGGGACACCACGCGTAGTGCAGGGTGCCCGCGCCCGTCTGCGCGGCGGTGATGGCGGCGGTCAACGCCCCTGCTCCACCGGACGCAGGAGGGCGTCGACGATGCCCGCCACCCAGCTCGCCGCCAGGAGCCCGATGGCGAGCCGGTAACCCCAGGCGGCGTGGCGGTAGAGGTCGGGCAGGAGCTGCTGGACCTGCGCCGGATCCGTTACCGCAGCCAGGTCCAGGTGGCTCGCGGCCACCGCAGTCGCGCCGACGAAGGCGACCAGTGCCGCCGTCGCGGCCAGGATCAACACGGCGCCCAGCGCCCGACGACCCAGATAGATCTGCCCCAGGCCGGGCAGCACCAGGGCCGAGAGCACCAGTGCCACGCCTCTACTCTTGGTCGCGGAAGCCGTCACCGGGGCAGGAAGGGACGGGGACCGGCCGGCCGGTTCCCCGGAGATTTTGGTGGAGGATAGCGGGATCGAACCGCTGACCTCGGCATTGCGAACGCCGCGCTCTCCCAGCTGAGCTAATCCCCCGTTTTTGCGGCGCAGAGGATCGCTTCCGTCGCGGTGGGGAGTCAAGGAGGGGAACAGCAGAGGGGCTAGGAATTGGGGGCTAGGGGCTAGCGAAGGTGCCGGCCCTCTGGGCCGGCGATTTGTTTTCGGTGAGAGCCAACTGAATGATCTGGCCGCCAAAGGCGGCCATCCGTCCCTAGTCCCTAACCCCTAGCCCCTAGCCCCTGCGGCATCTGGCGCGTCGCGCCAGATCCCGCATACGTGCCATCTCCCCCCAAACGCCGTAACCTCCGGCGCCATGAAGTTCGAGACCACCAAACGGTTCCGCCTCACCCGCTACAGCGACTGCGCCGGCTGAGCGTCCAAGGTGAGCCCGGCGGCGCTGGGCAAGATCCTCCCCGGCTTCAGCCACGAGGCCGGGGGCGAAGTGATCGTCGGACTGGACCATCCCGACGACGCCGGTGTGGTGCGACTGTCCGCGGAGATCGCCCTGATCCACACCGTCGACTTCTTCACGCCGATCGTCGACGACCCGTACCTGTACGGACAGATCGCGGCGGCCAACTCCCTCTCCGACGTCTACGCCATGGGGGGGACACCGATCTCGGCGCTCAACCTCCTCTGTTTCCCGGTGTCCAAGCTGGACGGCGAGGCGGTGGAGGGGATCCTCGCCGGCGGGCGCGACAAGGCCCACGAGGCCGGCTGCCCGATCATCGGCGGCCAGACCGTGGACGACCGCGAGCTGAAGTACGGCCTCGCCGTCACCGGCCGCGTGCACCCGGATCGCGTGCTGCTCAAGGCGGGGGCTCGCCCCGGAGACCTGCTGGTCCTGACCAAGCCCCTCGGGGTCGGCCTGCTCACCTCCGGATTCAAGGCCGGCGTGGGGGACGACGCCCTGATCGCCGAGGCAAGCCGGACCATGGCCACCCTCTCGGCCGTCCCGTCCCGCCTCGCCCTGCGTTTCGGTGCCCGCGCGTGCACCGACGTCACCGGCTTCGGACTCCTCGGCCACGCCTCGGAGATGGTCCGCGGCGGGCTCATGGGATTTCACATCGACGCGGCGGCGGTGCCGCGCTTTGCCGAGACCGAGGGCAAGCGCTACCGCAAGCTGCGCACCAAGGCGGATCGAACCAACCGCGAGTACACCGCGGACCTCGTCACCGTCGGCGACGGGGTCCCTGATGCCCTCGCCGCCATCCTCTACGACCCCCAGACCTCCGGCGGCCTGCTGATCGCCCTACCGGCAGATCAGGCCACTGCCTTCCTCACCGCTCTCTCCGAGGAGGGATACGACCTGCCGGCGGCGGTGATCGGTGAGGTAACGGGGGAGCAGCCGGGAACAATTGTCGTCGCGTGACGCCGCCGGCGCGGTTCCACTGCCATTCATCCCACCTGTAGGGCCGAATTCATTCGGCCGCCGCTACTCGAACCACGGCGGCTGGCGGACTGACGTCCGCCCTACACAATTAGTCCGGAGGCCGCGAGCCGCTCGACCCTTGTATCGCCCCCCGTCGCCGGTAGAATCCGCTGCTCCCCCGATGCGCGAGTAGCTCAGCTGGATAGAGTACAGGCCTCCGAAGCCTGGGGTCGT
>JASFUG010000301.1:0-4211 GCA_050050395.1 Nitrospirota bacterium | reverse complement strand
AACCCTGATACGGAAGTAGGCCGACGCCTAACCGGGTGCATCCGCTCCTCTACTCTACCGGTCCTCTCTGTGAAATCTGCGACGAAATCATCTCGGGAAGGAATCTCTCGCCAAGGCGCAGGGACGCCAAGGTCGGAACCCCCGAGCATGGCCCCTCTTCGTGCGCTTCGTGTCCTTCGTAGTTAAACGACCTCGTGGCGGGATCGCGAGTCACGTCGAAACGCGGCACGCCCTCTTTTGCCCCTCTTTGCGTCTTTGCGTCTTTGCGTTGAAGACACGGTTAGACTGGCTGGGCCGGCGATGAAGGTGACCGTGCGGCTTTTCACAACGTGCGCCCGGCGCTAGGGTTCGGGGTGGATCATCGCGAGGTGCCATGGGGTTGCCTGCGCGTCTCTCCGACCGTCCCTGCAGACTCATGCCTACCCGACTCCCGACCATCGCAGATCGCCTCGACTGGTTGATGGAGGTGAAGCGCCAGCACACAGCGGAGTTCTGCAGCCCCGAGGCGCACCTGGCCCGCCTGCACCACCTGGCCGAACATCCCACCTATATCATCGCCTTGAAGTGCATGGATGGGCGCATTCATCTACCCAGCGCCACCAACACCCCGCGCGGCGTGATCCACCCGATCCGCAACCTCGGGGGCACGTTCGACATCGGCTGGCCCTACCTGGGGGAGGTGCTACACGACACCGTGCAGCGTGCAGTCCACGCCGGGCGGCGCGTGCTGATCCTGATCAATTACCACTTCTCCAAGAGCGACAAGTACCGCGGCTGCGCGGGTCACGACTACGACACCGAGGCGGCCATCGCCTACTCCCATGACCTCAAACGCCAGGTGGAGGAGGTCTTCGGCCACGCTCATCAGACCGTCTATCCCCTGGTCTTCGGCTACGAGACCGACGACAACGCCCTGATCTTCCACGGCGAGAACGGCGACCGGCTCGACGTCGCGCAGCTTGCCGACGGTGACCGCGATACCCTGATCCCGAGGATCGAGGCGCTCTATCCGGACATGCCCGAAGCGATAGTCAACGACCTCCTCCCGCTCGTCCTGGGGAACATCCAGCAGATTGCGGAGCGCAGGGCGACCGAGCGCAACCTCAACATCGAGCATGGCGAGTGGGTCATCTGCGTCGGCCGCGGCTTCGACTTCTTCCAGATCCCCAACATCGCCCTGATCATCGGCCCCTACAATCCCGATCTCAGTGTGCCCATCACCCAGGCGGCGGCCATCATCCACGCGAACATGGCGGCGGGACGGATCCCGGACGACGGTTTCCTGCTCTTCGGGTCCGCGCCCTACTACGAGGTTGGCGTGGACCGGGCACGGGCGGTGATGCGGGCGCGGTTTCTCACCCACTTCGCCAGCGACGTCATCCGCCGGGAGATCCCCAGCCTCGCCTCGAAAATGATCAAGAAGATCACGGTCTTGAACTGGAACACCCGGGCGCTGGAGGAGATCGAGTCGTAGCCCGCATTCCTCGCCCAGGCGCGGCCGCGCCTGATTCTCTCCCCAGGGGGAAGTTCGGCGCTCCCGCGCATCCACCAGGCGACGGCGGTCGTACCGCCGGCAACCGTCGGCCCTACGCGTGCTCCCCGACCCGTAGGCGGCCGGTGAGCATCAGGTCCTCGCCCAGGCGGCGGGTGTGGAGGTTCACTAGCCGGGGGGCGTGGATTAAGTCGGTGATGCCCAGGCCGCCGAGGACCGGGAATGCCTTCCGACCGCCGATGAGGAGCGGGGCGACGAACAGGGTGACGCGGTCGACCAGGCCGGCTTCGAGAAAGCTCGCCGCCACCTCGCCGCCGCCCTCGATGAGCAGGTGCATGACCTCGCGGCGGGCAAGGTCCGCCATCAGCATCACAGGATCGACGCGGCCGCCGTCACCCGCCACGACCACCTCCACCCCGGCAGATTCGAGATCGCGCCGTCGCTTCGCCGGCGCTGCGGCGGTGGTGTAGACCACGGTCGGCGAGGCTTGTTGATCCTCGAAGACCTTGCGATCGAGGGGCAGGCGCAGGCGGGAGGCGACCACCACACGAAGGAGGTGGTGGGGCCGCCCCGGGGCGCGGTCGGTGAGGGTGGGATCGTCGGCGGCGACGGTGGTACGGCCCACGAGGATCGCGTCGGCGCGGCGGCGCAGACGGTGGCCGGCGCGACGCGCGGCCTCGCCAGTGATCCATTGCGAGGCGCCGCTGCGGGTGGCGATCCGGCCGTCGAGGCTCATCGCCCCCTTCCAGGTGACGAACGGGCGCCCCTGGGTGATGTAGACGAAAAAGTCCTCGTTGAGCTCGTCGGCGGCCTGCCGCTCCACCCCGGTCTCCACCGCGATGCGACGACGCCGCAGGTAGATGATGCCCTCCCCCGCCACCTGCGGGTTCGGGTCGGCGCTTGCCACCACCACGCGCCGCACGCCAGCCGCTGCCACCGCCACGCAGCACGGCCCGGTACGGCCGTGGTGGGCGCACGGCTCCAGGGTGACGTAGAGGGTGGCGCCACGGGCGCGTGCGCCGGCCGCCTCCAGGGCGTGAATCTCCGCATGGGGTGTGCCGGCGCGGCGATGGTAACCCTCACCCACGATCCGCCCACCCTTCACCAGCACCGCGCCCACGGCCGGGTTGGGCGAGGTGTACCCCAAGCCACGGCGAGCCAGGGTGAGGGCGCGGCGCATGTAGTGACGGTCTCTCTTGCTGGCCATGACAGTGCCCCAAGTTGCCACATGGCAAGATAGCTGCTACATGTCACCTCATGAAAGAGATATCGATTCGCGAGGCCCGCGAGCAGCTGGCGCGCCTGGAGGATCTACTCGCCAAGGAGCAGGAGGTGACGATTACCCGGCGCGGCAAGCCGGTCGCGCGCCTCCTGCCGGTCCACCATCGCCGCGCCGTCCCTTCCCATCAGGCCTTGCGGAACGCCGGCCCACACCTTGCCGCACCGAGCGAGCAGTTGATCCGCGAAGATCGCGACGACAGATGACCCGTGGCGACCTCGACCTACATCGACACGAGCGCCGTCGCCAAGTGGTACCTCGACGAGCCTCGCTCCGCCGAGGTCGAGGCCTTCATCGTCGGGCATGCGCCCATCGCCATTAGCACCCTCACCCTGGTCGAGATGCGCTGCCTGCTCGCGCGCCGCCGTCGGCGAGGCGAGATCGACGTCACTCACGAAATGCGGGTGTTCGCCACCTTCGAGGGGGACATCCGCCAGGGCCACCTGATTCAGTACCCCGTAGATGACCATCTAGTCGCGGGCGCCCCGAGCCTGATCACCTCACTTCCAGACCACTCATTGCGTTCCCTGGACGCTCTTCACCTCTCCATCGCCCTCAACATCGGTGCCGAGGTCCTCGCCACGGCCGACCTCGTGATGGCAGCCGCGGCCGAAGCCCTGGCGCTGCGCGTGGCAAGGTTCTGTTGACATGCGACAAGAAACCCTCGGCGGACTGACCGTCCGCATCACCGGCGGGACGGACGGCCGCGGCGCCGGTGACGGGCCGGTGGTCTGCCTGATGCACGGCTTCGGCGCGTCCGGTACGGACCTCGTACCGCTCGGGCAATACCTCGACGCACCGGTCGGCACCCGCTTCGTCTTCCCCGAGGCGCCGCTGTCTCTCGCGATGGGGTTCTGGGACGCCCGGGCGTGGTGGATGATCGACATGGAGCAGCTCGAGCGCGCGGTCACCACCGGCGAGTTCCGCGACCTCTCCAACCGGGTCCCCGAGGGCCTGGCGGAGGCGCACGAGCTGATGGTGGCGATGCTCAACGAGCTCATGCCGTGCCTTGGATGTGACCCACAACAGATTGTCCTGGGAGGCTTTTCTCAGGGCTCAATGCTGGCGAGCGACGTGGTGTGGCGTACCAAGCGACCGTTCGCCGGCCTGGTCCTCCTCTCCACCACCCTCCTGGCACAGCACGAGTGGCTGCCGTTGATCCCGGCGCGCCAGGGGTTGCCGGTCTTCCAGAGCCACGGCCACGGCGACCCCCTACTCCCCTACCCCCTCGCCGAGCGCTACCGCGACCATCTCACCGAGGCGGGGCTACCGGTGGACTGGATCGACTTCCCCGGCGGCCACGAGATCCCACCACGGGTCCTGGAACGCCTGGGGCTCTTCGTGCAGCGGGTGTTCGCCTGACGGGGCGCTTGGCCGCCCCCTCCCCCTGTCCCCCTCCCACGCTGCGGACGGGCGACTTGCACCGAACGGCGGGCACAA
>JASFUG010000300.1:0-4214 GCA_050050395.1 Nitrospirota bacterium | reverse complement strand
GCGTCGCATTGACCGACGAGCTGCACGTCGTCCGCGAATGCCCGACTGTGGACGCAGCCGTCGCCGCCGTCGACGATCTGGTCTCCATCGATGAAGTCGTCTCCCCGCGGGATCGAATCGACGATGCCGTTAAGCCCGGGACCGACGATAGGGTCGCCGGGAGTGACCGGCGGGCAGGCGGGGACGGCGACCTGGACGTCGTCTCCCACGGCCTGAGTCACCCCACAACCGTCGGCACCGACGGTGATCGCATCTGGCTCGCCGTTTTTCGGCATGCCGAGGATGTCCTGCAGCGCATACCCTAGGCTGATGCCGAGCGGGTAGCCTGCCGCGTCGAAGGTACTGCTGGTGGCGACCCGGTAGTGCTCGGTGCGGCTGCCGAAGTCGATCACGATGCCGGCGGTGCGGTCATTCACCTCCTGGGAGATGAAGGCGAGATTGCGCCCGGACTCGTCGGTGACGTCGAAGTTTGCCACCTCGAAGATCAGCCCGCGCGGGTCGCGCAACAGGTCTTCGACCAGGGACGGGAACACCTCCCGGCTGGTGAAGATGAACGGACCGCGCTCGGGGAGGAAGGGACCTGTATTGATCGTGGGGATCTCCCCTGTCTCCAGGGCCGACTCGGGGACAAGGGTAGCCACCGGCACGAAGCGGGTGCGGTCCCGAGGGTCCTGGAGCAGCGCCGTCACCTCCAGGTTGCTCAGGCTAAAGGGGATGTCGCCGTTGTTGGCGACGCTCAGGGGAATTTGAATGCTGGCGCCGACCACCTCGCGGGTCACCTCCTGGGTCTCGTCGACGGTCTCGGAGGTGGTGAGGGACTCCTGGTAGGTCTGTGACGCCTCCTCGGCGGACTCCCGATCGACGGTCGTGGTCTCCGTATCTGTGAACCCGAAGGTGAATGAGGTTTCCGCCGACACTGTGATCTTCGGTCCTTCGATCAGCGATGAAAGCCCGGCCTTACCCTCCGTCTCAAAACCGGCCATGGTCGTGTTCTCGATCACCCGCTCCGAGGTGCTGCTGTCGCTGCGCGAGAAGCTCTCGGATCGACTCTTCGCCAGGGTGGTCTCCACCGACTCCTCGGTGGTGCGGGAGACGCCCTGGGTGTCGGTGAAGGAGAACCGGGTGTCGAGGCGCAGGGCGGCGTCGCCGATGATGATGCGCGGCCGCGGCAGGTCCGCCACGCGGGGATCGCGATTGAGCTCGAACAGCTCCTCGGCGTCGGACATCTGGTCGCCGTCGGTGTCGGCGATCAGGGCGGAGGTGAAGAAAAAGTGAATCTCCAGGCCGTCGGTGATGCCGTCGCCGTCGGTATCCTGGAGCGCCGGCTCGCTGAACCAGACGTTGAACTCGTCATAGTCGTTCACGCCGTCCGCGTCGGTATCGGCGAGGCGGGGATTCAGCAGCAGGCTCGCTTCCTCGAGGTCGGTCAGGCCGTCGCCATCGCTGTCGGCCAGGTAAGGGCTGCCGGTAACCTCGGTACGACGCACGTCGCCGTTGGCGAGGCGGACGATGACCACCCACCCGGCCTGCTCGTCGCGGTCGGCCAGGCCGTCGCCGTCCGAGTCCAGCAGCTCTGTCTCGCTGCCGGGCGGGGTTCCCGGGAAGGTCGCCTTGGAGGGCTCGACGAGGAGCTGTGGCGGCGCCAATCCATTCCCCGCCAGATCCCGCACGTTGACCACGGTCACCTCGTAGGTCACCTCTCCCTGGGAAAGGGTGGTGAGGATCACCGCCGTACGCTCCGGGCTGGTGAAATGCGGCGGCGCCAGCTCCTCCACCACGTCGTCGCCACCAGGTGTGGTGGTCAGCTCCCCGTCGTTCCCCTGGCGGATCAGGATCGCGCCGGGCGTTACGTCGGCGTTCAACTCATAGATCTGCACGTCGTCGCCGTCCGCCGTGGTCTCGGCGATGCCGTTGCCGCCGTCGCGAACCCGCTGCCCGGATACCACCGCCAGGGCGCCGACCTCCGGATTCACGTTCACCTGCACGATCACGTAGTTCGCAGGATCCAGGGTGCTGTCGCCCATCGGCTTGCTGAAGGTGACCACCACCGAGGTATTGCCTAGGGACGCCGCACCCACCACCCGCGGCGTGGTCGTTCCGTCGTCTACCCCCGGCGTGCCGGCGAAGGTGAGGGCCGCGGAGTCGTGATCCGGATCGATGGCATTCGCCGGCGGCGGCGTCGCCCGATCCACCACGTTGGCCACCTCGACCCGGTACTCGATCCCCGCCACCTGCGAAAGGGTGGTCAGCACCACCCGCGTGTTCTGGGCAGTGAGCTCTGCGCCGGTGATCACCAGCTGGGTCGCCGGCGAGCACTCCGCATCCAGGGTCATGCAGATCCGGTAATTGGTCGGATCGCCCGCACTGTTGGCCAGGGGCTCGCTGAACCAGAGCAGCACCGTGGTGGCGCTGGTGGACTCCGCCCGCACCAGGGTCGGCCGGATGTCGTCGACCGGGGGAATGCCGGAGAACTCGGCCTCGTTCAGGATCGGGTTGATCAGCTGGCCGGTCTTGTTCGTCACATTGGTGACGCGGATCGTGTATGCGACGTTGTCCTGGGTCGAGGTGGTGAGGATCGCCGTCGTCCCGTCGGCCTGGAGCACCGCCGCGGTGACGGCCAGGTCCGGTTCGGCGATCTCGTAAAACCTGACGTCCTCGACAGTCGCGGTATCCATCTTCTCGCTGAACGTGAGCAGGATCTGGTCCGCGTTCAGGGAGATGGCGCTGGCCACGAATGGCTCCAGCTGGATGGAGCCGGTGAAGATCACCTCGGCGCTCGTGGCGACCTGACCGGCGACCGCCGACGTCTGGACCGCCGGCGCCTCCATCGTCAGGCGGTACTGCACCGCCTCCTGCGCGTCGGTCGTCAAGATCGCCCGGGTGCGGTCATCACTGACCTCGACCGCAGCCACGGCCAGGGGCGCCCCATCGGGGTCGTTGATCACGTAGTTGCCCGGATCGTCGGCGTCGTCCCCCGCCGCGCCGGCGAAGCCCACCTCCACGTAGTGGTTGCTCAGGGCCTGAGCCTCCGCCACTCCGTTGGAGGCCTGGGACGGGGCGAGGTCATCCCCACCCGACGAGCCCGACCCACCGCCACCGCACGCCGCCAACAACACTGGCAGCACCACCGGCGCAAACCACATCCTCGCTAGCTTCCCTATCATCCGGACCACCTCCACGCACTTCAATTGGCGCGGCCCGGCGCCTCGCTGCGCATAGCCGTCAGAACTTGACTGATAGGGAATGGGATCACCGCGGTTGACGGCAACGACCCGCGAGCCCCTGCATCGCATCCGCTACGCAAGCGCTGTGCCATGCCGGCGTCCGCCCCAGACGCGGCACCGCGTCCTGGATGACGGGTGCTATAGAAACAGTCGATTAGGCCATCGATTCAGACGGGATTTCCCCTTGCCGCCCCCACACGGACGCCCTCCTCCCGACGCGATTGCTCATATTTGAGACAGCACCGCCTGCCACGTGGGCACTGATTGGTCAAATATGAGACAAGGCTCTCGGCCCTACCGGGTATCCGAAGACCCTGAAAAAAATGATCTGTTATGACAGGTATCGCCATTCCTGCCGCTACCGGCCGACGCAGTGGACCGACTCCGCGCCGCAGATATCCCGCGCCGCCAGCGCGAAGGAGCTACGGCGCCTCGCTCACCGTCTGGGCGCCGCCGTCGGCGAGGATGCGTTCCACTCGGTGGCGCCACGCGTTGCGAAAGCGTTGGCGCACCGCATCATCCGCCACGCCCGACAGCACGGCCTGGAGATCCGCGCCCATCGTCGGCGCGGGCGGTATTGCGGATGGGTCGTAGCATAGGGTGACGCGTTTGCCGGTGGCGATGCGCTCGAAGGTGACGCCGGCGGCGAACGCCGCGCCCTCTCCGGCGAAGGCCATCAGCCCCTTGCGCACGTGTCGGCCGCCCAGACCATGGAAGCCGTTCTCGGGTGCGGCGCCGGTGAGCAGGGTGAGGACCTGGCTGATCGGCCCGTTGCCCCCCGCGTCCGCCGGGCCATGGAGGGTGACGCGCAGTTCGCCCCGCTGCGGCAGCTCGTCGCCATACAAGAGCTCCAGGGCACGCCGGGCCATGAGAAAGGCACCCGCCACCGTCGGGCAGGCATGCCCCGCCAGCTTCACCGCATCGTCGAAGCGATAGGTGTAGATGCCATCCCCCGCCCCGAGCACCTCCCCGAGGGGATCGTAGAGGCAC
>JASFUG010000299.1:0-4232 GCA_050050395.1 Nitrospirota bacterium | reverse complement strand
AGGGCCTTCGTCCACCTGGTGTCCTATGCCCGCAACCTGGAAGTGCTGTACGAGACGCCGAAGGACATCCCGGTGCAGTTCGATCTGAACCGGCGCAAGCTCCGGAAGCGCCTGCAGCCGCTGCTGACCCGGCGGCGCCACGCCCACGCGCCGGACAACCAGGCCTGGGCCTTCCTCAAGGCGTACGGGATCCCCGTGTGCGAGACCTGCACCGCCGCCACGGCTGACGAAGCGGTGCGCGTCGCCGAGCATATCGGCTATCCCGTGGTCCTGAAGGTGCTCTCACCGCAGGTCCTGCACAAGGTGGACGTGGGCGGCGTCGCCCTCAATCTCAAGTCGCCGCACGAGGTTCGCGGCGCGTTCGCCCGCATCGTGCGGGACACGCGCTCGCACTTCGCGGACGCCGAGATCCATGGCGTCAGCGTCCAGCCCATGGTGCTGGGCCAGGGGCTGGAGCTCATCCTCGGCGCGAAGAAGGACGCCACGTTCGGCGCCGTGATCATGGTGGGGATGGGCGGCATCGCCACCGGGGTCCTCAAGGATCGTGCGGTGGGCCTGCCGCCGCTCAACGAGCGGCTGGTTCGGCGCATGCTGGAGTCGCTGCGCGCCTGGCCGATCCTGCAGGGCTACCGGGGCCAGCCGGCGGCCGCCATCGACCGTCTGATCGAGGTGATCATCCGCTTCTCCCTGCTGATCGCGGACTATCCGGAGATCCGCGAGTTCGATGTGAACCCGCTGCGCGTGACCGCCACCGACGTGAAGGCGCTCGACGCGGTCATGGTGCTGGACGAGGACGCCGCAGCCACCGCCGAGCACTACCCGCACCTCGCGATCCTGCCCTATCCCGAAGAGCTGGTGCGTTACGCCCGGTGCGCGGACGGCTCGACCGTCACCCTGCGATCGGTGCGGGCCGAGGACGAGCCCCTCTGGCACGAGCTGGTGGCCAGCTCGTCCCAGGAGTCCATACGCTTCCGCTTCCGCTCGCTGCTCAAGCGCACCACTCACCAGATGGCCGTGGCCCACTGCGTGATCGACTACGAGCGCCAGATCTCGATCGTGGCCGAGACCGACGTGCGCGGGAAGCGGGAGCTGGTGGGGATCGCCCATCTGCTGGCGGACCCGAATCACGAGACCGCCGAGTTCGCGGTGCTCGTCCCCGACCCCTGGCAGGGCAAGAAGATCGGCAGCATGCTCCTCGACTACAGCCTGGAGCTGGCCGCCAAGTGGGGCATCCAGCGGGTCGTGGCGGAGACCGACCCGGAGAACACCCGCATGCTCGACGCCTTCAAGAAGCGCGGCTTCAGGTACGAAGTCCACCTCGACGACGAGGTGGTCCTGCTCGAGCGTGAGGTGGGGGCGGCGCTGCACTGACCACCGCCGCCGGCGCGCCCGGTCCCTGGTCGCCGCCGGACCGAGTCCTGCGTAGTCCATCGGAGGGCGGCACTCCGGGAGGCGCCGAGGGCAGCGGCCATGCCCACCCGCCGCCCCCTCCAACCGACCCCGCAGACACGCGGCTCACTGTCGGGCGCGCCGGCGCAACGTCGCGTGAGCGCTTCCGAGGCCGGTTGCGGGCCGTTCCTTGAAATCCGTCAATTACCCTCAGGCCGGAATTTGGTAAAAACAACGTGAAATCTGGTAAAGATAATACCTAGCCCCCGCCTGAGGACCATTCAGGACAGACTGTCCCCGTTTGGTCCGTCCCGGCGGCTTTTCCGGCAGTCCACCGGGCCCGGGGGCTCTGGGGGCACACCACGAACAGCTCTTCCGCTGTCGAGGGCGGGCCGGATACAGGTGGCACGGCTGTTGTTCGTATGGCGAACCTGATGTACCCGTCGCCCCGGGCACGGGGGCCGGCGCCCGCGGCGCGCCCCGAGCAAGGGGTGCCCGAAAGCGAAGGGCGCGCCGTCGTCGCCATAGGGGTCGCCTCCGTCTGCGCGAGATGGAAGGGCGCGCTCCCGGGCGCGTGGGGTGCCGTGGAGGTGCGCAACCGCGACGCGCTGATGGCCGCGGTTCGCGATCACACACCCGAGCTCGGCCTCGTCTACCTGGGGCTGCCTCAGCTGCGCACGGAGGACGTGGCCGTTCTGCACCATCTGTCTCCCGGCACCAGGCTGGTCGCGTTCGCGGACGACCCGGCGGAGTGCGAGGCCAGGTATCTGGTCAAGGCGGGCGTTCGCGGCTACCTGCCGGTGACGACCATGCCCCATGTGGTGGCGAAGGCGGTCAGGGTGGTCCTCGACGGCGACCTCTGGGTGGGACGCCGGACACTGCTGAGCCTCATTGAAGAGCTGCAGGCGGGTCACGCGGGGGACTCGGATTGCCGCAGGGCCGCCCTCGGGCAGCTGACCCCCCGTGAGGGCGAGATCGCCGAGCGAATCGCGGCTGGTGACTCGAACCGCTCCATCGCCGCGCGTCTGCGCATAACCGAGCGGACGGTGAAGGCACACCTGACCGCCATCTTCGCCAAGACCGGCGTGCACGACCGCGTCCACCTCGCCCTCCTGATCAACAGCCTCTGAGCCTCCGGCGCCGCCTGGCCGCTGTCTCCTTCCTTCCTCTCCCGCCGCCCTCTCCCACGGCGTGTGACCGTGATCAAGAAAACGGGCGTACCTGTCCCGCCTAGTACCTTTGTCCAATTACCGCCCCGGGTCCGGTTGCCGAGACTGAAAGGCAATCGAAACCAGTGGGGTTGACCGCAGAACACCAAGAAGGCGCGGCGAAGCAATGGACTCAGCGGGACAACGCCGACTCCCAACGAATGTCCTGCCTTCTCACTGCGGACCTTCATCCCATCGGACCCCTTTGTAGAGCGACCCGGGATGGGTCGCCGTATCCGGTCCTTCAGGGACCGGCAAATGACAGGGACGCGGCTGGCGTCGTCACGCGGTGCGTCGCGCAATGCCAAGTGGCGACTGGAGGAGAACCAGTCTGATACGCGCGCAAGGGAGAGTCCGATGAGAATATCTCACCTATTGGCCAAGGCGCTCACCGCCCTGGCTCTCAGCTGCCTGGTCGCAGGCCCGGTGTCGGCCGACGACGGCGCGTTGGTGCGCAAGAGCATGGCGCCGTCACCCGGCAACGCGCCGCCGGTCCCGGAAGGGTATGTCGCTGAAGCCGAGCATGCCTTCATCGACATGATGAAGTTCTACGTGCCCATGCAGGCCGCAAATGGCACTGTAGAGCCGTTGGACGCCATCGAGTACTACAACATCGACGGTGAATTGGTCGACACACGGCTCACCGCCAAGCCGCTGATCGGCGTCTATATCTACGGTCCCTACGAGGAAGTCGAGGGGATCGGCTTCGTCGGCCACGGCAAGCGCGAGGCCTACGGGGCGGTGAGCCTCGACGACGGCCAGACCTGGAAGGTGACCGACCTGTCCGAGTCGGCCGACCTCAGCTCCTGCGATGGCAGCGGGGGAGGCGGCGGCTGCAACGTCGTCCGGGAGGACGTGCCGCTGTTCGCGGATACCGAGGGCGCCTACCCGGGCGATGTCATCAACGTGTTCCAGTCCACCTCGGGCAACGCCACGCTCGCGGTGTGGCCGAGCCGCTACTGCCAGGGCGGATCGCCCAACTATTCGCTAGGCACCAGCAACCCGGACAAGCTGTTCGCCATCGCGGACTACATGGGGATCGACATTGGCACCGACCCGCTGAACCCCACCAACCCCTCGCCCGACGACCTGTACCTGATCGACATGTTCGGGGTCGGCGGTCAGCAGGGCTTCGTGGACTACAGCGAGGACAAGTTCGAGCAGAACCAGCCGGTCGGCGAGGTGCCGTTCGCCTGCCTGTGGGCCGCCCGCGGCACCCTGGTGCAGGGCGACGACCCGCGCACAACCGACGTGGCGGAGGCCAGCTACATGCGCTGGTTCAAGGCCGAGCGCCTGACCTCCGGCCGGCGTGACGTGAACCGCGTCGAGACCGTCTGCGTGGCCGGCGCCGGCTGTGCCGTCACCTGGCAGGAGGACCCCGAGGGCCTGCGCGGTGGCCAGGGCTTGGGCCCCGGCGAGGGCTGGAGCGGCGCGGTCGCCAACAGCCAGACCGACGTCTGGTACGCCTACATCAGCTGGGAGCACTTCAATCTGGTGGAGGACCCCACCGACGAGACCGGTGCCAACATCATCACCCTGGCGGAGTACGAGGAACTGGCTGCGGGTGAGGGCGAGGTCACACAGAAGCCCCAGGTGGGCATCCCCTTCTCCATGCCCATGCGCGTGACCGACAAC
>JASFUG010000298.1:0-4238 GCA_050050395.1 Nitrospirota bacterium | reverse complement strand
TAGAAAACCAGCGTTCTCACCACAGGCGCACGGAGATCACAGAGGTTTTACGTGAATTGGAGATGGTCATCCCCTTTGCTCGGCGAGCCCCACATGACAGACGCGTGATTCGCGTTTTGTCCGATCACGAAGAACACGAACGTCACAAAGAGGCGAACTCGATGACTTCTTCGTGCTCTTCGTGTCCTTCGTGGTGAAGATCCTCTGCACCCTCTGTGTCTCTGTGGTGATTTGAAATGGGTGCACGGCACAAGGGGCGCGAGCTGGCGGTCCAGTTCCTCTACGGGCGTGACTACGTGGCGCCGGACTGGGAGAAGGCACAGCGCGAGTTTCTCGCCCAGGCCGGGCGCGGCGCCGCAGCGAGCGACTTCGCCGACCGGCTCCTCAGGGGCCTGCGCGAGCATGTGACGGAGGTGGAGACGGCGTTGATGCGGTTCGCCACCGATCGCTGGCCCGTGGAGCGCATGGGACAGATCGACCGGGCGATCCTCAAGCTCGGTCTCTACGAGCTGCTGGTGGAGCGCACCACGCCTCCCAGGGTGGTGATCGACGAGGCCATCGATCTTGCCAAGGCGTTCTGCGATGCGGACGGCTACCGCTTCGTCAACGGCATCCTCGACGCGGCGATGAAAGAGGTCCTGGCCGACCGGCGCTGAGCGGGGCGGCATTGGCGCAGAAGATCGCCGATGCGTAGGGCGGGCTTCAGCCCGCGGGACGCCGAAATTTGCGAGGAGAGGCGTTGGCCGGTTGAAACCGGCCCTACAGGTCGACGTCCGAGCGCGGCATCGCCATTCCTGCCGATTCTCTGAGGCGGCTTGCCGAACCTGGTTGTCCGCCGCGGCCGTGGGCTAACCTCGGCCATGGCGACACCACGGGTGAGCGCCGGCGGCGGGCTGCCGGCGATGCGTTACGTCCTGCGCAAGGCGTTCGAGTCTGGCAGTCCCTGGCAGCTCTATCGCCGGTTGCGTTCACGCAATGCGTGCAAAACCTGCGCCTTGGGCATGGGCGGCCAGCGCGGCGGGATGACCAACGAGGCGGGCCGCTTCCCCGAGGTGTGCAAGAAGTCGGTGCAGGCGCAGGTGGCGGACATGGTGGGCGCCATCGACGAGGGTTTCTTCCAAACTACCTCCCTGGACGACCTGGCGCGCCTCACCTCCGCCGAGCTGGAACGCCTCGGCCGCGTGGCCTTTCCGCTGATCGCCGAGGACGGTGACACCCACTTCCGGCGCATCTCCTGGGACGAGGCCCTCGACCGCGCCGCGGCCGCCTTCCGGGCGGCGTCGCTCGACGAGACCTTCTTCTACCTCTCGGGGCGTTCCTCCAACGAGGCGGCATTCCTGCTGCAGCTGGTGGCACGCGCCTACGGCACGGCCCACATCCACAACTGCTCCTAACTACTGTCACCAGCCGTCGGGCGTCGCTCTTACCCGGGTGTACGGCTCGGGCACGGCGTCGGTCATCCTTGACGACCTGGCGCGGGCCGACCTGGTGATGGTGATCGGGGCCAACCCCGCCTCCAACCATCCTCGCCTCATCACCCAGCTCGTGCATCTGCGGAGGCGCGGCGGCAAGGTGATCGTCGTGAACCCGCTCCGCGAGCTGGGGCTGACACGCTTCCGCATCCCGTCGGACTGGCGCAGCCTGCTGTTCGGATCGCAGATCGCGGACCTCTACCTCCAGCCCCACGTGGGCGCGGACATTGCCCTGTTGAAGGCGATGCTCAAGGGGCTGATCGAGGCGGGCGGTGTGGACGAGGCGTTCGTGGCGGCGCACACCAGCGGCTGGGATGCGGTGCAGCGGGACGTGGAGGCCGTGTCGTGGGACACCCTGGTCGCCGCCTGCGGCGTCTCCCGGGCGGAGATCGACCGCGCCGTGGGGATGCTGCGCGGAGCGCGGCGCGGAATCCTGTGCTGGGCCATGGGGCTGACCCACCATGCCCACGGCGTGGACAACATCCTCGCGGTGGCCAACGTCGCCCTGGCGCGGGGCTGGCTGGGGCAGCCGGGCGCCGGCCTGCTACCGATCCGCGGCCACTCCAACGTCCAGGGCATCAGCTCGATGGGGGTCGCACCGGCGCTCAAGACCGCCTTCGCCGACCGGCTAACAGAGCTCTACGACCTGTCACTACCGGACGGGCCGGGGCAGGACACCTTCTCGTCCATGGAGGCGGCCCACGCGGGGAGCGTCGCGGCGGCCCTGATCCTCGGCGGCAACCTGTTCGCCGCCAACCCCGATCGTCGCTGGGCCGGTGAGGCCCTGCGTCGCGTCGGCCACACGGTGTACGTCACCACCAAGCTCAACGAGGGCCACCTCCACGGCCGGGGCCGCACGACCCTGATCTTGCCGGCCCTGGCGCGGGACGAGGAGGGAGAGGCCATCACCCAGGAGTCGATGTTCAACTACGTGCGCCTCTCCGACGGCGGCGTCCCGGCGGTGGCCGGCGAGACGCGCTCCGAGGTCGCCATCGTCGCGGACCTGGCGCGCCGGATCCTGCCGCCAGGGAGATTCGACTGGGCGTCGCTCACCGATCACGCGGCCCTGCGCAGGGAGATCGCCCGCTGCGTGCCGGGCTGGGAGGGGCTGGCGGAGATCGGCACCACCCGCCAGGAGTTCCAGGTGGCCGGCCGGACCTTCCACGAGCCCGCCTTCGCCACGGGCGACGGCAAGGCGCGGTTTCACCTCACGCCGCTGCCGGCGTTCTCCGTCGCCCCGGGTGAGTCCCGCCTCATGACCTTGCGCTCCGAGGGGCAGTTCAACTCGGTGGTCTACGACGAGGAGGACCTGTACCGCGGCAACCGGCGGCGCGACGTGGTGATGATGAACGGCGACGACGCCCGTCGCCTCGGGCTGGAGGAAGGCGACGCCGTGACGGTGGCGACGGAGGTGGGCCGCCTCGCCGTCCATGTGGCGATCGTCGACATCCCGCCGTCGAACCTCGCCATCGTACCCGGAGGCGAACGCCATCGTGCCGGGCCGCGTCGATCTCGCCTCACGGACCCCGGCCTTCAAGTCGGTCGTCGCGCGGATCGAGAGAGGCTAACCGTCGTATCGACCGAGCACGATCACGCAGCCGCGCGGCGCTCTCCCCGCACAGCCGACCGGGACGTAGGGGATCGGCATGCTGTGCCCCTACCGGTTCGCACTCCGGCAATTCGGGAGAGGTGTATGAGCGAGCCTGCTCGCGAACCGACACGGTGGCCCGGTACGGCGTGGGCGTCCGGGTTCGCGGCCAAGGCCGCTCCTACTTCTTCTTGGACTTGGGCTTCGGCTTCAGAAAGTCGGCCGCCGTGCCGCACGCGGCGAGGGTTGCCGGGAACCCTGCCAGGCCGGTCGCCACGAAGATCGCGTGGTAGATCTCCTCCTCCGATGCGCCGGCCGTCTTGGCCTGTGACACGTGGGCCACCACGCCGCCCTCGTGCTCCATGGCGGCGGAGATGCCGACCTTGATCAACTCGACAGTCTTCTTGTCGAGCGGGCCGCTCTGATCGCATTGATCGCGGAGTTGCTCGTATGCCGCCCAGATGTCGGGAAACTTGTTCTTGAACGCCTTGAGCTGCTTGGCCATGGGACCCTCCTCGTTGCGGGGACTCCCCGGTCACTCGGGTGTCCCCGTGGTTGTCACGACCACTTGCCCCCTCCGGTGGCGTGAACAGCATAGCAGACAGGCGGATGGGCCGTGTCATCACCGCGCGTGAGGCCGGGCCTGATATGGAGGGGGACACCACGCCCCCCTCGCCGTCCGGCACATGTCCGGGCGGCTTTACCCCCCGTGGATGGAGGGCTCCTCGCCCTCCATCAGACCCGGGAGCCTCCCGCTCCATACGGTCTACATGGGAGATGCGCGCTGGCTCTCCCATGAGCGGCGCGTCAGTCCGGCGGATAGAGGTGCGCCGCGGGGTGACCCCGCCTCGGAGCAGCCGAACTACGACGCGGTCCGCCGGAGGGTGAGGAGGGTGATCTCGGCCGGGGCGCCGAGGCGCACGGGTGGGCCCCAGAAGCCGGTGCCGCGGGAGGTGTAGATCCACGTCTTCCCATGGCGGTGCAGGCCCGGCGAGAACGGCATGAGATGGTTGACCACCACGGTCCACGGGAAGAACTGGCCGCCGTGGGTGTGGCCGGAGAGCTGCAGGTCGAATCCGGCCCTTGCCGCCGCTTCGCCCTCCGTTGGCCGGTGAGCAAGCAGGATCCGGAAATCCACGTCGGGCGCTCCGGCCAGCGCCGTCGCGGGAAGGGATCTG
>JASFUG010000297.1:0-4243 GCA_050050395.1 Nitrospirota bacterium | reverse complement strand
GGCGAGGCGTTGCGGCCGGTGACGTCCCCGATCACGTAGATCACCCGCTGCAGATTCTTGTGGTGGATCGATTTCTCCTCCACGGTGCGTTCCACTCGCACCAGCTCCGAGAGTGGCACCATGGTGCCGGACGGAGTCGGGAGGCGGATCTCCGTCAAGGTATCGACCGAGTTGCGCTGGGCGACCGGGAAGCGCAGGTTGATCGGCAGCGGCTGGAGCTCGCCGGTGACCCGCAGGTAGGAGACGTCCATGCCGCCGAGGGCGATGCGCAGGGTCTTTACCACCTGCTCCTGGGTGAGGCCATGGCGGGCGACCTGTTCGGCATCCACCACGATCTCTTCCCGCACCTGATCGTCTTCGAAATACCAATCGACGTCGACGATGTCGTTGGTCTTCTCGAAGATCTCCTTCACCTGGCGGGCGACGTCGACCTGGGTCTCCCGGTCCTCACCGTAGACCTCGCAAACCAAAGTCTGCAGCACCGGCGGCCCGGGAGGCGGCTCGATCACCTTGATGCGCGCGCCGTACTCGTCCCCGATCTCGGTCAACACGGGGCGGATGCGGGTCGCGATGTCGTGGTTCTGCTCCTCCCGGAACTTCTTGCCGATGACATTGATCTGGATGTCGGCGACGTTGCCCCCTTGCCGCAGGAAGTAGTGGCGCACCATCCCGCTGAAGTTGAAGGGCGAGGCCGTTCCAGCGTAGATCTGGTAATCGGTGACCTCGTTGATGGTGCGGATGTAGTCGCCCATCTCCATCGCCACGGCGGTGGTCTCCTCCAGGGTGGTGCCCTCCGGCATATCGATGATCACATTGATCTCGTTCTTGTTGTCGTAGGGCAGGAGCTTGGTGAGAACGGTCTTGGTCCCAACCAGCACCATGGCGAGGGCCATCATGACCATGACCGCGATGTAGCACGCCCAGTGGAGGGCGCGATGGTCCAGGATATTGCCCACGATCCGTGAGTAGACGCGATAGAAGGTGGTGGACTTGCCGTGCAGCTCGTCGGCCTCCTCCTCGGTGCGGCGGCGATGGGTGATCGGCTCCGGGAGGTAGCGCGGCAAGAACTTGTAGGCGACCCACGGCGTGGCCATCAGTGCGACGACCAGAGACATGAGCATCGCGGCCGATGCGTTCACCGGCATGGGGCGCATGTACGGTCCCATGAGGCCGCCGACGAAGGCCATGGGCAGCAGCGAGGCGATGACGGTGAAGGTGGCCAGGATGATCGGTGGCCGCACCTCGTTGACCGCGTGGATGATCGCCTGTACGGGTGGCAGCCTTCGCAGGGAGTAGTGACGATGGATGTTCTCCACGTCGACGATGGGATCGTCTACGAGGATGCCGATCGACATTACCAGGGCGAACAGGGTGACCCGGTTCAGGGTGTAGCCGATCGACCAGCTCCAGAAGAGGGTGATCGCCAGCACCATGGGCACGGCGGTGCCGATGACCACCGCGTCACGCCAGCTCAGGAACACCCCGACCAGCAGGATGACGGAGATGGTCGCGATCCCGAGATGGCCGATAAGCTCATGCGCCTTGTGGCCGGCGGTGTGGCCGTAGTCGCGTGTGACGCAGACATGGACGTCGTCCGGAAGGAGTAGGGGGCGGAGCTCCGCCACCTTGTGCTCGATGTCGCGGGCAAGAACGACGGAGTTGGTTCCCTTTTTCTTGGCGATGCCGATGGTGACCGCCGGCAAGACCTTATCGGGCGTCTCCGGCCACTCGATGTGCTTGCCGACGATCTCTTCGCTGTCCGCGTAGCGGGGCCCCACGCCCATCAAGACGTACTGCTCCACCTCACCCGGGCCGTCCTCGATCGTCGCCACGTCCCTCAGATAGACGGGCAGGCCGCCGTTGACCCCCACCATGAGGTTGCCCACCCCCTGGGCGGACTGCAGATAGGGACCGGTGCGTACCAGGTACTCCTGGTCGGCGCGATGGATCTTGCCCGTGGGCAGGGACCAGTTCGTGTTCTGGATAACCTGTGCTACCTGGAGGGGCGAGACCATCCGCGCCGCCATGCGTTCCGGATCGAGGAGCACGCGCAGCTGGCGACTGCGGCCGCCGGTGAGCGTGATCTCGGCGCTGTCTGGAAGCTCCTGGAGCTCGTCCGCCAGGCTCTCCGCCATGCGCCGTAGCTCGTGGTCGCCGTAGTGGGCGCCATAGAGAGTCAGGCAGACCTGGGCGACGTCGTTGATGTCCTTGAGCTTGATCAGCGGCTGGACGACCCGGCCGCCCGGGGTGAAGGAGATACCGCCGCCCGGTGCGCGGTCGATGTTGGAGTAGATCTTGTCGTAAAGCTGAACGAGAGAGGACTGAAGGTCGGAGTTGACGTAGAAGCGCACCGTGACGATGGCGAAGTCCGGCTGGGCCATCGCGTAGACGAACTCGACCGGGAAGTCGTCGATCTCCCAGACGGTCCGTTCCAGGGGCTTGACGATCTGCTCCTCGAGTTCCTTGGCGGACGCGCCGGGTACCGGCACGATGATGTCCACCATGGGGACCACGATCTGGGGGTCTTCCTCCTTCGGGGTGATCCACACCGCGAAGACGCCGAGGATCAAGGTGGTGAGGATGAACAGCGGTGTAAGCTTGCTGGTGGTGAAGTAGGCGACGACCTTGCCGAGGAAGGTGTCGTCGGTCTTGTGCCCTGCGATCGTTGGCATCAGTTGCCTCCCGTTGCACCTGCGCGCGCGATCGGTCGCGCGGGGCCGGCGATTACCCGGTGGCTTGTCGCACCGCGCCTGGCCCGATGCTCAGACATCTCCTCGCCGGGTGTGTTCCCGGTAAGGCTCCCTCTACCTGGATGCGCCGACAGCTGGCCACCCCCACGCCCCAAGGCTGCTCTCCTCGGAGGCCCATCCCCGCCCCTCGCGGTGGCTATGGGCCATCGAGAAAGTGACGATCTAAGGTAACGCGAACGAAAATATATTCCAATCAATCAGGTTCTGCAATACGGGTGGATCTGAAGTGGTCACTCGAAGTGACACGATCGTTCTTCGGTGAGCACGAAAGACATGGCACCAACAAATCACAATTTGATAACGGATGTTGTGGCAATAACGCGGTTTGTCAGTGTCATTTTGTCATGGCAGCGTCGCGACTGAAGGTGTGGAGACTCGAACACAGTTGTGCTTCACGACGCACCTCGGCGAGGCGATCTTCCTCACCCGAGTTCGGCAAAACGGACGGCGGAGGCGTCGACGGGAAACGAGGGCAGTGCCTGCGAATGCCCGTCCAGCCGCGCCGCCACCACGGGGTCTCCGGCAGAGGCAGCCGGTGCTGTGGGCCCGCGAGTCGAGGGGCCACGCCGGATCGACGCGCCTCGACGCCCCGAATGAACAGCGAGCTAGCCCGTGGCGTGGATCACAGAGCGGCGCGGTCGGACTCGTCCATGTCCAGGGCGAGAGCCATGCGTTCCACTTGTGCCAGATGCTGGCTTTCTTGGTCCGCGAGGGTGAGGAAGTAGTCCCGCACCTTGTCGTCGGTGACGCCGTCAGCCAGGGTGCGATACGCATTCAAGGAGCTGAGCTCCATCTCGCGAGCGAGCTTGAGCACCTTGGCCATGTCGCTGTCGAGGATGGTGTGGAGCTCGTGGTCCGGGATGCTGGCGTGGGTGTCGCTCTCCAGCTCGTCCAGGTAAGCCTCGGCGTCCCAATCTTCTTCGAAGCTCACCCCTTGGGCCATGTCGACGAGCTGACGTGCGTGGTTCTCCTCGAAGCCTGCCAGCTCGATGAACAACATCCGGTTTTCATCATTCTGCGTGACCTCCGAGGCGAGGTGGTAAAACGCCCGGGCCTTGGTCTCGTTGCGCAGGGCCTGTTTGAAGACATCGACCAGGTTGCTCATCTCGTTCTCCCTCCTTGCGGCCATACAGTTTGATACCCAAACGAACCCTACCATAGCCGTGTTGGTGAAAAACCCTCCCGGTCGGGGCCACGGCACCGGTTGTTCTCTCGCCCGGCGGCACGCAGTCGTTGGACGGCGCCGGCTCGCCATGGGATGATGGTCGGCACATCGTAGCTCACCGCCGGTCACCGTCGGCGATGTCGTTGCCGCAATCCTCCCGGCCCCGTCGCACACCTCGAGCTCAGGTCGAGCCCGCATTTCTCCCCTCGCATCTGCTGCGGCGGCGCAATGGACCGCAATCGCGATCACCGGTACCTTGCCGGTACCCGTCCCGGTCGGCCTGACGCCGTCGTCGTGCTGCTCTGAGTGAGCTACGGCGCACGATCGA
>JASFUG010000296.1:0-4258 GCA_050050395.1 Nitrospirota bacterium | reverse complement strand
GCATACTCGTCGCCGGTACGGCACAGGGGGACGCCCCGGGCGTTGTTGCGGCGGTCGTGGCAACCCATACAGACGCCGTTGCCGGTGAGGAGGGCGCCGTTCGCCGCCAGGGGAAAGGGGTGCTTCTCCACCACCGCACTGCCGCCGGTGGGTCCCTGGAGGTGGGTGGTGGAACGGTCGTACGCCTGCATTCCGAGGCGCAGCTTCCCGTCGGGGGCGGTCACCCCGTTGTAGCGCGTCAGGGTGTGGCAGGAGACGCAGGTCACGCCCTCCTGGTAGGCGGGGTCGGCGTCGATCCGGGTCTTCCCGTCGATGGCGGCGGCCGGCGCGTGGCATTGCAGGCAGATGGGGAACTTCCCCTTGAGGGTCACGCCCGCGGCGCGTGGGTCTCCCACCACCTTGCGATAGAAGGCGCCGTGAATGGGATCGCTCAGGGCGGTGCTCTGGGCGTGAAGCGAGGCCTGCCACTGGAGGTAGATCTGCCAGTGGCACTTGGAGCAGACCTCTGCCGAGGTGCGATGGATGGGGGGCGCCGCCTCCTCCGCGGCCGCCGGGCGGACCGACAGCAGAACAGCGGCGGCGACGGCGAGCATCGCCAGGGTCGATCGAGGGGTCGTCATCTGCGTCCTCCTGGGTGGGGCGGCGCCACAGGGCCGCGGACCGTTTCTACACCGCCCCTGGGAATCGATCCACACCCGCACCTACGAGGAGAAGAGGTCGGTGGCGATCGCGGCGCGCCGCGGGCTCTGCCGTAGGGGCACGGCATGCCGTGCCCGTACCAAGATCACCGCGGTGCATCACGAGATTCCGCACCCCATCGGTCATCATGGAACGGCGTCTGCGATTCCGTGCTGCTGCGGTTGGTGCATAATGTGCCCGTGGAAATCTCCTACACCGACTTCGCGGTCGTGGGTGGCGGTGTCGCCGGCCTGCGCGCGGCGATCACCCTGGCCGAGGGAGGCCAGGTGACGGTGCTCACCAAGGACGCCCTGCGAGAGGGGGCGACCGAGTATGCCCAGGGCGGCGTCGCCGTCGCCCTCGGCGAGGGCGATAGCCCCGCCGCCCACGGCAAGGACACCCTGGTGGCGGGCGCCGGCTACTGCAACCCGGCGAGTGTCGAAGTTTTGGTGACGGAGGGGCCGGCGCGCATCGAGGAATTGATCGATTGGGGGATCCGCTTCGACCGCATCGGCGGCAAGCTGAGCTTCACCAAGGAGGGCGCGCACCATCGCAAGCGCGTGCTCCACGCCGGCGGCGACGCCACGGGCCGTGAGATCCTCGACACCCTGATCACGCGGGTCCAGACCCTGGAGGGTGTGCGCCGCCTACCCCACCACTACAGCCTCGGCCTGGTGGTGGAGGAGGGCCGCTGCTGCGGCGTATGGCTGGTGGACCAGACCAACGGCCGGGAACGGCTGCTCATCGCCCGGGCCGTGGTGCTCGCGACCGGTGGGATGGGCCAGCTCTACAAGTACACCTCCAACCCGGCGGTGGCCACCGGCGACGGCCTCGCCATGGCCCACCGCGCCGGCGCCCAGCTGCGCGATCTGGAGTTCGTCCAGTTCCACCCGACGGCCCTGCGGCTAGACGGGGTGCCGACCTTCCTGATCACCGAGGCGATGCGCGGCGAGGGCGGTATTCTCCGCAACCAGGCGGGGGAGCGGTTCATGGTCGACATCCACCCGGACGCGGAGCTCGCACCGCGCGACGTGGTGGCACGCGCGATCTACGACCAGATGGCACGTCAGGGGGGCGAGCCGGTGCTCCTCGACGTTCGCCACCTCGGCGCCGACTTCCTGCCCGAGCGCTTCCCGACCATCTTCGAGTTCTGCGCCTCTCACGGCCTCGACATCCGGACCCAGCCGATCCCCGTGGCGCCTGCCGCACACTTCATGATGGGCGGCGTGGCCGTGGACATCGATGGCGCCAGCTCCGTTCCGGGGCTGTACGCGTGCGGCGAGGTGGCGTGCACCCAGGTGCACGGCGCCAACCGTCTGGCCAGCAACTCCTTGCTCGAAGGGTTGGTCTTTGGCCATCGCGCAGCCCAGACGATCCTCGGCACCGAGCCCACCAACCCCACCCTGCGGGACGTAGAGTTCTACGACACGCCCCACCCGGCCCCGCCGTCCGACTACGTCGAGCGCCAGCGCCGGGCGCGGGAGATCATGTGGGAGTACGCCGGCATCCGCCGCACCGAGGAGGGGCTGCGCAGAGCCGACGCCCTGTTCGCCGGCCTCGCCCTGCCCTACCACCACTACCCGGCGGACCGCCTGGCGGTCGAGACCGGCAACGCCATCTCAGTCAGCCATCTAATCGTCAAGGCCGCCCTGGCCCGCCCGGCGAGCCTCGGCTCCCACTACCGAGCCGACGCCACGACGTTGTAGGGCACCCTGCCCTTCCTCGTTGTCAGCGAACCACGCCACGCGTCATCAAGGCCCCGCGCAGGGCCTCCACGCGCCTGCGGTTGACGCCGAAGTCGGAGTGTCCGAGGCGGGATCCCGATCGCACCATGAGGGTGTTCTCGTCGGCCGGCAAATAGACTTCGAGGTCGTCGACGAAGCCGAATACCGCGCTCCTCACCTCCGCATGGAGGTAGTCGGAGGTCGCCGTCACGACCCGGCACCGGGGGATGGCGGAAACCGCCTCTTGTACCGCAGACCACGCCACGGCCGGCGCGACGGCGAGCTCGAATGGCGCGGCGCGGTGCGACGCATCGTCTGCCGCGGTCGACACGCAGTTGGGGCTGTCGGGACACGGGCGTAGCCGGCCGTCGGTCACCCCAAGGTCGTCGGGTGTCTTACCGGCACAGGAGAGGAAGGCCATGAGGCTCACCGTAAGTACAAGGATCCGTTCGTGCGTCCGACACCGCTGCGCGCCGCGAATGGCTGTGGTGCGACCCTTCGGAGCCGGTCGCGCGTGGACATCGTTACGACGCATGGGCACGCTAACGCCACCGAGCGCCGAGCATACATCCGACGCGAAGCGTCGCTCGCGATCCTGTAGGAGAGATCTTCAGGTGGAGGAAGGCCAATGGGGGGTCCGGCAACAAGGCATCTGATCACCTTGTGCATGGCAGGTCTAACCGGTTGCGCGACCATGGGCAACTCGGTGGGATACAAGTCCGTCGACGACCTGAAGGGCCAGCCCTTGGGTTCAGTTGACCGCTGCGAGGTGTTCAGCGTCGGCGCGGAGACCATGCAGGCCGCGGCGCGCTACGGCTTCGAGCAGAGCGATCTGGAGATTCTCGAAGAGAGTGCGTTGGACGGCGGTGGGTGGCAGGTGATCGGCAAAGGGCGGTCGAAGAAGGGCAACGGGGAGCTGGTACGGCTGGTGGTCATCCCGGGGGGCGAGCCCGATTCCCCCACGACCGAGGTGGCGTACAAGGCCATCAAGCGGTTCGAGCTCAACATCACCGAGGACCTGGAAGGGGTCCGCAATCGGGTCTTCGCCAACCTCGATGAGTTCCTGGTGGCTCGTGAGCTGCGGGGCGACGGCACGCGACCGACATCTTTCCTCGACGTCAAGGCGCTGGAGGCGGCGCGGCTACGCACGGGCACGCCCGAAGCCGCGTGGCAGACATTGAGCAAGTATCCGGAGATGGACGAGGTCATCTTGCTGCCGGACGACCGCATCATCGTGGGGTTCCTCGAGATGTGGATGTCCCACTTTCCCTACGCCCAGTCCATGGCCCCGTACTACGCCACGTACGCGATGTACGATGGGAAGACCGGCGAGCGGGTGTGGAGCCACTCCCGCTTCGACAAACCGGAGAGGCAGTATCAGGTCGTCGCGTCGTATCCACACGTCGCCTATGTACGCATCGACGACTCCTCGACAAAGATTGTCTGCCTGGGGCTCGACGACGGCGAGAAGCAGTGGCAGCGGTCGTGGTCCTCACGGCGGGTCGCCTTCACGCTGAACGGCGATGCAACGATCCTTTTTGCCGCGGTATGGGAGAAGTCGTTGACCGTCGAGGCGATCGATCTCAGCAACGGGAAGGTTTTATGGCAGAAGGAGGTCGCCGCGGATCGGGCGCCCCAACCCTTCGTCGTGGAGAACGACCAGCTCCTGGTCGGCGCCTCATCCCTCACGTCATTCGACCCGGCGACCGGCCGGATCGTGTGGACAGCGAACGGTGCCGGAGAGATCGCCCCGCCGTCGACGTTGATCGTGCTGGAGGACGGGTTCGTGGTCCCGGGCCGATCGGGCACGGTCACCCGGTTGGATCTGGCGGGAAACCTCGTCTGGCAGACCCCGG
>JASFUG010000295.1:0-4258 GCA_050050395.1 Nitrospirota bacterium | reverse complement strand
CGGCTCCGCCGTCGCTCCGATCCTCGGCTCCCTCGCCGGCGCCTTCGCCGGGACATTCGCGGGGGCCTTCGCCGTCGAGTACTACCGCACCACCCACGCCGCCGATGCCCGGGCGGTGGCCAAGGGTGCCCTGATCGGCCGCGTCGCCGGCAGCCTGGTGAAGCTCGTGGTCGCCGGTTTGATGATCGCCATCGTCACCCACGGCCTGGCGTTCTGATCCCCTGCGTGCGGCCGCACGGCGGTGGGATTTTTCGCCAGGTGGGTCGTCGCAGGCGCCGCTGCGAAACGCTCGGGCGAGTCGTCGTGGCCCCCTGTGGGCCAGCGCCGGAGAAGTCGCATGGCGGGACCGACGGCGTCCCGTCCACAGACTTCCTGCGGGGTCCTCGCTGTCGGCGATTCCGATACAGCCGTGAAGGATTGTGCCCACACCGGCTATGCCGAACGACCGGCCCTTTTCGCAACCGCGACGTCGCCGCATCACCGGCAGCTGCCGCGACGTCGGTGTAACCCACCGTGACACAACGGCTGTCTGTGGAGACGGTGGGGCCAGACGGGGGGCCGTCGCGTCCGGCCCGGAGGATGGCATCGGGCTTGCGTATGCCGCGACAGTGGGCAGGCGAAGCAGACGTCCGCGATGCGCAGGCCGTGGACATGGAATGGGAGAGAGATGGAGGTGTGCCGTGTGACTCCAGCGTCGCCAGCGCTAGGTCCGGTCGAACGTGGCCGGGTCCACCCCATTCCAACCTGAGAGGGAGATCGATCCCGATGAAGTCCATCATGCCCATGATCGCCGTAGTCCTGCTGTTGATGACGGTCGGGCCGTTGGTGCCCGAAAGCTCGGCATACCGCGACTACGGGAATAACGTCGACGGCTTCTGCCTCGACTCCGACCCGTTCAACGGTGACTGCTTGCTGTGCCACACGGCGAGCTCCAAGTCCGATCCCACGGACGCAAAGGACGCCTATCTCGACTATCGCGATGGCCGCACCGGGGACCTGTGTTACTTCTGTCCCGAGGACACCAGCTGCGGTGGCGGGCCGACCTGTACGGACGGCGACGGCGACGGCTTCGCCATGGAGGGCGGCACCTGTGGCGCGGTCGACTGCGACGACAGCGATGCGGCGGTCTTTCCGGGAGCCCCGGAGGATTGCACGAATGGAGTCGACGACGACTGCGACGGTCTGATCGATGGCCAGGACCCGAATGCGGTCAACTGCCCGCCCGCGTGTACCGACCTCGATGGTGACGGCTACAACGCGGCAGGCAGCGGGTGCGGCCCGGCGGACTGCGATGATCGCAACGCCTCCGTAAACCCGGGTGCGACGGAGAACTGCCTCAATGGCATCGATGATGACTGCGACGACCTGGTCGACGGTGCGGACACCGACTGTGGGGGATGTGTTCCCACCGCCATGGCCGAAAAGGGTCGGCGGTGCTCGGACGCAATCGATAACGACTGCGACGGCAGTCTCGACTGCGATGATGCCGACTGCGCGGGCAACAAGTCGTGCAGCTCGGGTGGCGGCGGCAAAGAAGGGAAGGGGCGGTCCTGTTCCGACGGTAGCGACAACGACGGCGATGGTCTGACCGACTGCGCGGATCCGGACTGCGACCGTAATCGCTCTTGCAGGTGACACGGCGGTCTCGTGTCCATGGCGGTGTCGGTCCCATGGGGTGGTCGGGGCCGACGCCGCCAGCTACACCCCGTGACACGCAGCACTTCCAGGCGGCTGGCTTGAGATGGTTGACGACACGGCACCGGTGACCTGATGTCTGCGGGTACCGCATTACGAGGGCGGCATCGCATGGCCTCGCCGGCCCCGAAGGAGCGTGGTGAGGAGAGACTCTCCGGAGGCGTCATCATGCGCGCACACTACCTTCAGCACCTGCCGTTCGAAGGGCTGGGGAGCATCGGGCCGTGGCTCGCGGCGGCGAGGGCGGAGGTGACACGGACCCGGCTCTATGCAGGCGATCCGCTGCCGGAGGTAGGTGCGTTGGATCTGCTCGTGGTGATGGGCGGTCCTGCGGGTGGGGCGGATGGCGGTGCGATGCCGTGGGTGGCGGCCGAGAAGGAGCTCATTCGCCGGGTGATCGATGCCTCCGTTCCGGTCCTCGGCGTGTGCCGCGGGGCGCAGCTCATCGCCAGTGCCCTGGGGGCGCGGGTCCACCGCAATCGGGAGAAGGAGATCGGTTGGTTCCCGGTGAGCCCGGTGGCCAATGGCCCCGGCAACGGCTCCGCGTTCCGTTTCCCGCGGGCGCTGGAGGTGTTCCACTGGCACGAGGAGGCCTTCGACCTACCGGCCGGAGCGAAGCACCTGGCGCGCAGCAGTGGGTGTGAGCATCAGGCATTCCAGGTCGGACGCTCGGTGATCGGATTGCAGTTTCACCTGGAGGCGACACCGGGTAGCGCGCATGCGTTCGTCACCCATTGTCGCGATGAGCTAATCCCCTCGCCGCAGGTGCAGTGCGAGCGGGAGATCCTCCAGTGGCAGCCCATGCGCTACGCTGTGAGCAACGCCGTGATGGGAGAAGTGCTGTCGTACCTTGTGGGCGTGCGGCCGTAGAGCCGGGCCGACAGAGACACCTCCCGCCTACCCCGGCGTGCCAGGAAGGCGACGGGCATGAGCGGAGCGATGCCGGCGGTCTTTTTCGGGCACGGCAGCCCGATGAACGCGCTGGACGATAGCGAATACAGTCGCGAGTGGGCAGCGATCGGCGCCGAGCTGCCACGACCCAGGGCGATCCTGGCCGTCTCGGCCCACTGGTACGTGCCAGGGAGCGCGGTAACGGTCACCGAGGCGCCGCGCACCATCCACGACTTCGCCGGCTTTCCCGCCGAGCTGTACCAGCTCGAGTACCCCGCGCCCGGCTCGCCGGCCCTTGCGGCACGCGTCGCCGAGCTACTGGCACCGGTTCCCGTCTCGTTGGATGATCGCTGGGGGTTGGACCACGGTACGTGGTCGGTCCTGCGGCACATCTTCCCGGCGGCGGACGTACCGGTCGTCCAGCTCTCCATCGACGCGACCCAGCCGCCGTCCTTCCATTACCGCCTCGGCCAGCGCCTCGGGCGCCTGCGCGACGAGGGGGTGCTGGTGGTGGGCAGCGGCAATGTGGTGCACAACCTGCACGCCTATGTGTGGGGCCGCAGGACGGCCACGCCGTTCGACTGGGCCGCGCGATTCGAGTCGCAGGTCCGGGAGTTGCTCATCGCAGGCGATCACGACTCCCTGGTCGACTACGCACGGTTCGGTGAGGACGCCCGCCTGGCAGTTCCGACCCCCGACCACTATCTTCCGCTGCTGTACGTCATCGGCCTGCAGCGGGCCAAAGAAGCGGTAGCCTTTCCGATCGAGGGCTTCGATGGCGGCGCCATCTCCATGCTTGCGGTGAGGGTCGGCTGAGGGTGGCCGGCGAGTGACATCGGGATGCGGGCGCGAGAGAGGGGCCGCGTCCGATGCCGTCCGTGCGGAGCGCACCCTCCGGGCCTGGCGTCTTGCGGGCCGACAGGACGAGCTATTTCTTGACCCTTTCGTGGGCCACTCTTATCCTTCGCGACCTTTGCAGACAACCAGTTATGCCGGGCTTCAGCCTGGTGCAGGAGCGCGCCGATGGGAACCATGCATGTCATGTTGATGGAGACGGTCGACCACCTCGGGGAGATGGGCCAGGTCGTGACGGTGAAGCGTGGCTACGCCCGCAACTATCTCCTGCCCAGGGGCGAGGCGGTCCTCGCGACGCGTGGCAACCTGCGCCAGATGGAGCACCACAAACGTATCGTTGCGGAGAAGATCAAGCGCGTTCGCCTGGAGTCGGAGGATCTGGCGAAGAATCTCGGTGCCCAGGAGCTGGAGTTCATCGTCAAGGTCGGGGAGGGCGGCCACCTTTATGGTGCGGTGACCACGATGGACATCGCACGCCAGCTCACGGAGCGCGGCTTCGACGTGGACCGGCGCAAGATCCACCTCGAGGAGCCGATCAAGACCCCGGGTGACTTCACGGCCACCGTCAAACTGCCCCAGGGGGTCGTTGCCGAGCTCAAGCTGAGCGTGAAGCCCGAGGAGGAACCAGCAGCCGTGACGGAAGATGAAGAGACCGGCGCCGAGGTGGCACCGGAGGCGTCCGATTCCCAGACGGCGGAGGAGTGATCGACGGGTCGAATTTCGGCACCGGTTCCATTATCTTCGAGGCCCCCCGGCTCCCCGGCCGGGGGGCCTCTTTATTTCCCCGCAGATCCCCCCTCTTCAGGTCGCTCCCCAT
>JASFUG010000294.1:0-4260 GCA_050050395.1 Nitrospirota bacterium | reverse complement strand
TCTCGCGGAACAGGTCGCGGCCCGTGGCGCTCCCCCAGGAGAGAAGGGCGGGTGGCACGACCTTGCCCAGGCCGATCCGCATGTAGGTGATCCCTTCGTGCCAGCCTCCGCCGCCGTCGATGATCTGCTGCCAGACCGGCAGGTAGATATCGAACAACACGTGGTGGGCAAAGCGGATGAGGGGCTCGGAATCGGGGTGATCCGGGTAGGTGGCGAGGGCGCCCAGGAAGATAGAGCTCTTCAGGCGATGGTAGCCGACGTCGTTGTACGGACTGACGCGGATGTCACGATAGTAGTCACACGCCTCTCCGGTTTCCTTGACGAGCCGATTCAGCAGGCGCCCGCGGGTGGCCTCGTCCAGGTCGTCGTAGAACCAGTCGTAGATTACCGCGAGCACGTCGATCTTGTGGAACCACCATCCCTTGAACCGATCGTCGACGAGACGCTCGATCTTCTCGAACAGCGCCGGATCACGGGTCGCAAGGTATGCCAGGAAGAGGTGCACATAGTCGGCGTGGTTCCCGGTTCGCCGCAGCTTGCGCAGCGCCTCCGGGTTGGCCGCGAGCCACGCCAGGTAGGCACGGTCGGGATACGGCAGACGTGGATGGTCGAGCCGGTAGTGATCACCCACGATCCTCGGATCCACCTTCTGGGCGGTGGCCGAGCCGGCGCTCAGGAGGAGAACCAGCAGGAAGAGGTAACAGGCTGGAGCGAGGAGTCTCACCACGGCGTCCGGTGCGTCACGAGGTCACCCGATCGATCTCGGTCACCCACCCTGCATCAACTGCCGTCCGGGGTAAACCACCGCACCCGCGGCGGGATGTCCACGCCCGCCAGCATGCCGTCGCGCAAGCGACGCTCCAGGTCGTGTTCATGGCGCGCGAGACGGTCTTTGACCTGGTAGAGACGGCCCTTACGCGTCTGCTCCTGACCGAGTGGCTCGCCCCTCCCCAGTCGGCGGATCGCCTCCACATAGACGGCTGCGCTGTCCTGGACCGCACGCCAGAAGAGGCTCAGCTCCCCGTCTCCGGGACCCACCTGAGGGCAGACGTGGGCGACCAGCTTACCGGTGTCGATCCCCGCGTTGATGAAGTGCAGGGTACATCCCACCTGCTCCGGTTCGTTGTTGTAGAGCGCCCAAAATGTGCAGTCCGCGCCGCGGTAGTCGGGGGAAAGACCGCCGTGCAGGTTCAACATCCCGAGCCGTCCTCGTTCGAGGAGGGCACCGCGGATCAGCGAGGTACCGAACACGGCGATCACGTCGGGCCGTAACCGGTCGGCGAGGGCGACCACGTCCGGGTGGTTGATGTGGGGTACGGCGACGCGCAGATCTGGACGCTCCAAGGCTGGCTTTCGCTCCCCGAAAAAGAACCGCGCCTCGCCCCCATCCTGGTAGCGTCGACGGTCACGCACCCAGCGGCTCGCCTTCGACCACAGCGTGGCAGGTTTTAGCAGCTTGCGCACCTTCGCCCACGTCCAATGACTCCCGGTCTCCTGGACGATCGCCACCACCGGCAGCACACGGCACAGGTAATTCGCCACGTACAGATGGCGTGGTGACCCACCGCACAGGACCATCACCGTGGCGTTGTCATCCGACCCCGTCGTCATCCCACCTCCTTCACGGCCTCCCGCGGTCGCAACTCCGCCGTGGGTACCGCGCCGTCGAATCCCAGGTCCATGAGCAGCGCGTCGGCGAAGAACTTGGCCGCCCAGTTAGGGTACTCGAATCGGGAGTATCCGCCCCAGATCGGCATCGAACCGGCGATCGCTCCGGCCACCTCCACCCGCCCCCGGCGCCGCTGGTTCGCCTTGAGATAATCAATCCCGCGCCGCGCTGGCTCGACGAGATCCTCCGCACCCGTGACCCTCCTCAGGCGCAGCCAGTTGATACACATCTGGGCGACACCGGTGAGGCAGCAGTAGCGTGCCGTGGGTCGCCAGCCGTCGGCGAAGGTCCCGGCCAGCGACCCGTCGGGCCGCTGGGCCGCCACCAGCGCCCGCGCCGCGACCACGCCCGCGGTCACGAACCGCTCCTCACCCAACAAATCTCCACCCTCCAGGAGGCCGCGGATGGCGTAGGCGATGGTGTGGGTAAAGGGATCGCGGTCGGGGAGGAAGGCGTTGGTGGCGAACCAGCCACTCGTGCTCTGCTGGCGGAGGGCCCACTCCATGTTTCGCCGTGCCGCCTCCCGCAGCACCGTGTCCCCGGCGACCTCGGCGGTACGTGCCAGGGCCCATGCCGCTCGCGTGTTGTAGGTGTGTGGGCAGCGGTTGTGCACATTGCGCCGCCAGCAACCGTCGTCGTCCTGACGGCGCGCCAGCCAGTGTCCCGCCTTCACCGCCGCATCGAGGCAGTCGTCGCGGCCCAACACCTCGAAGCCGGTCACCATGCCGTGCATGATCTGCCCGGTATTGAACACCACCGGGAAGCTGCCGCCCTCGCCGAAGTGGCCGGGAAACGATCCGTCCCGGTGCTGGATGGATAACTCCCAATCGAGAATTCGCTGCGCGCGGGCCCGTAGATCGGGCCACGCCAGCACGGTCGCCGCGTGGAGCAGAGTCTCGACGATGTAGCCGCTGGTCTCCGGGTAGCTCGGCAGCCAGCCGTCTTCGAAGCTCCAGCCGGCGGAGACTCCCCCTTGGTCCGACTGCCCGAGGCGCACGTCCTGTGCCAGGCATAGCCACTCGATGGCCGACCGCAGATGGGCATGGTGGTCCGCGATCGGCTGCGCCGGCCCACGCAACAGGTCCGCGGCGATCAGCCCGACGTGCGCGGGACGCCATAGCCGGGCACGCGCCGGGAGGGTGACGAGACGGCGGATCATGTCTCGGGCCCAGGGCTCCTGGCGGCCTTCACGGTGACGTGACCTGTCGCTCGCCAAGGTTGTCGGGAAGCGGCACGTCACTCACCACGTAGCGGAACTTTCCGGAGGGATCCGGCGGGATCTGTTGCTCGCGTTGGATGTGGATCTCCACGCCCTCCCCCATGCGCGCTGCCAGGCCGGCGGCGAGCTTGCGCTCCACCGCCTCGGTCCAGGACTCGGTGGGCACCACACGCACATCCAGCAGCTCCGGCACCGGCTGCCGGACCTTGAACTCCCCGACCCCGTCGGTGGCGCGCAGGACGTAGATCAGCGCGAGGGCGTGCATGACCGTACCGTCGGGTCGCACGACGAGATCGGTTGACCGCCCCTGCACCTCCTCGAGGACGTGCAGGCCGCGCCCCTCGCGGCACGGCTCCGAGGAAAGGGTTACGATGTCGCCGGTCCGGTAACGGATGAAGGGTTGCGCCTCGGAGCACAGGCCGGTCATGACCGCCTCCCCCGGCTGACCGACCGGCACCGGTCGGCCCGCTGGGTCGAGGACCTCCAGGATGATGCTCTCGCTCATCAGCAGCACCTGACCTGCGCGGGTCTCATGAGCGGTGAATCCCACGTCGCGGCTACCGTACTCGTTGGCCACCGGCACACCGAAGACTCGCCCGATCAGCTCCCGCTGATGGGCGTAGAGCGGCTCCCCCGTGGTACACACGAGACGAAGGCTGGCCAATGCGAGATCGGCCCCCTGCTGCTCCGCACGCGTCGCGAGCAGTGCCACGGAGGAGGCGTAGCCGTACAGGCAGACCGGTTGAAACCGCTGGATCGTCGCTATGTAGCGATCCATGACGGCTGGTGACATCTCGAACGCGTTCAGGACCAGCTGGTTGAGGAGCCGGTCACGTGCCGTCTTCACGTGGTCGGTCTTGGCGAGCTCCACCGGGGCACCCCACAGGTAGACCTCACGCTCCCCGACGTCGACTCCCCACCACCGTCGGGCGCGGATCCGCCCCGCCGCGTCCGATGCCTGGCGCCGGCGCCCGAAGTAGAACACGAGGGGACGGCCGCTAGACCCGCCAGTGTTGTATAGCTGCGTACCGCCGGGCGCCCCGGGCCATGCGATCTCGTCTCGATGTTTCCGTGCAGCCTCCTTGTCCATGGTCGGCAGGGCGCGCAGGTCGTCGAAGGTGAGTTCCCGTCGCCGGTGGACATCGATGCCGGCGTCCGCCAAACGCCGCGCGTGCCACGGGGAATGGCGCCCGGCCGTGCGCAACAGCCCCAGCAGCGCGTCAAGCTGCCCCTGCTCGACCTGTTCACGACTCCACCACTGTCGCCGCTCCAGCTCCCGCAGATACGCGAAGGTCGGCCGCCGCACGAGGTGCTCGTGAAGCGGATAGACGACATGTTTAGCGACCGCTGGGATCATCGTCGAGACGTTGTG
>JASFUG010000293.1:0-4312 GCA_050050395.1 Nitrospirota bacterium | reverse complement strand
AGGCGCGGGTGGCGGCGTGCCACCGATCTTCGATCCGGCGGCTGGCCCCGCGGCGCCCGCAACGACCGGCGTCGGTTGGGATGCGGCGGGGGCCGCGGCGGTCGGCTCAACCGCCGCCGGTGCGGCCTCGGCCACCTCTTCCACGGTCGGTGGCGGCGCAACCACGACCACCGGCTCCTTCTCGTACATCCTCTCGTGCACCATTGCCACCGTGCGGTAGAGGATGTGTGCGAACTTCGAGTACGGGAGGTAGCCCAGCAGGGTAAAAATCAGGCATAGGTGGATGAAGTACATCGGGTAGGCGGCGACCGCGACACCCGACAGGCGAATCACTTCGGTAAGCGTCCCCGTGACAGCCACCGCCGTGAGGATTCCGAGGAATAGGATGTCGAAATAGGTGCTCGGGAGGTTGTTGCGCTCTTCCGGCCCCTTCTCCCGTCGGCGGAGGACGAGCAGACCGCAGCCGTAGAGGAGGCCGACGGCGCTGAGATTACCGAGGACCTTCACCGGGTCGGTGAGGTCCAGGGGCGTATCAATGCCTACGTAGTAGTAGACCGTCACCAGGATGGTGGTAATCGCCGCGCCGATGAAACCGTACATCATCGGCAAATGACCGTAGTACCGCTTGCCCTCGGTGGAGCACTTCTTGAACTGGCTGTGGGTGAGGATGTCCTTGATGGTCCACGTCAGGGCCGGGACGACGCCGCGTACCGGGGTCTCACCGGCCCGCTGGGCGGAGATCACGCCCCAGAAACGCCGCATGCCGATGATCGAAGCAATCGCGACGAAGACCAGCAACGGGATGAAGGTGTTCTCCACCGTGTGGATGGAGAACAGCTTCGAGTAAACGATCCGCCCCTCTGGGATGTGCAGATGACCCTCGACTGCGAGGATGAGACCCAGGAGGATTACCGGGATCCCGAACAGCAGTGGTAAGAACTTGCTGCTGTTGAAGAACCGACCGAAGACGCCAGGCCACGCGTAGTGGCCGATCGCGTAGTCGCGCACCGCGGCGAGCAGCTCACCGGGCTTGGCACCACGCGGGCAGTACGACGTGCAGTCGCGGCAGTTGTGGCACACCCACACCAGGGGATCGGTGACCAGCTTGTCCTTCATCCCCCACTGAGCCCAGATCATCTCTTTCCGCGGAAACGGGTTGTCGTCCGTGGAGATCGGGCACACCACCGAGCACGTGGCGCACTGATAACAGCTCTTCAGGGTGTCCCCCCCGAACTCCTTGAGGTTACGGATGAACTGAAGATCTGGAGCGACCGTTGTCGGCATGGCGGTTCCCTACGCGTCGATGGTGTGACGAATAACGAAGGTCGTTTTCACTACGAAGAACACGAAACCCAGTTCAGGGGCCAATCCCCTCAGCCTCGCTCCTCGTGAACTCCGTGGTTAGTTCTGCTTCGATCTAGAAGCCCTTGAACGGGTTGGGACCGATCTTCTCCAGGTCGGCCATGAAGTCATCCACGACCTGTGGGAAGCGGGTGTAGTCGGAGATCGGGAACTCGACATACTGGATACGCTCCGATTCGAGCTGTAACCGGTCGAGGGTCTCCTGAATCTTCCCGAGACGCTCCACCGCCAGCTCGGATCCGCGGATCATGTGGCACTGGTAGTTGTCGCCGTACTTGCAGCCCAAGAGCATGACGCCATCGAAACCGCGTGATAGCGAGTCGGCGATCCACACCTGGTTGATCGCACCGAGGCACCGTACCTGCACCACGCGGATCGAGGCGCTGTGTTGCAGGCGCTTGACGCCGGCCATGTCGAGGGCCGGGTAGGCGTCGTTCTCGCACATGAACGCGAGGACACGCCACTTGCCTTCATCTTCATCCGGGATCTCGATGGCACGGATCTGCGAGGACATGCCGTCAATGGAGTAGTTCTGGAAACTGATGATGCGCTCTGGACACGCCCCCATGCAGATACCGCAACGCCGACAGCGATTGATGTTGAGCTGCGGGAAACCCTTCTCGTCCTCGTTGAGCGTCCCGAACGGGCACTCCTCCGTGCACCGCTTGCACGCCGTGCAACGCTGCATCCCGAACTCGGGGAAGGTAGGATCCATCGCCCGCGGCAGGGCCGCCTGACCGATCCGTGCCAGGCTGATCGCCTGGATCGCCTTCATGGCGGCACCGGCGCCATCCATATAGCAGTTCGCCACATCCATGGGCGAACGGACCGTGCCGGCGGTGAAGATACCGGTGCGGCGCGTCTCGTAGGGGAAGCAGATGAAGTGCGAGTCCGGAAAACCGTACTTGAGGTCTGGCAGCCCCTGACCCTGCCGGTACTCGAGGCCGAGGATGTCGTGACCCAGGGTCGACGGCACCATCCCGGTCGCCAGCACCACCAGGTCGACCTGCACGTCGATCGGACCACCGAGGAGTGTATCCGCCACCGACACCTCAACCTGATGATCGCCGGCCGACTTGACGGAGGTGACGTCACCCTTGGTGAGAAAGACCCCCTCGTCCTGCTGCATCGCCTTGTAGAAGTGCTCGTAGTGGCCTGGGGTGCGTATGTCGCGGTAAAACACGAAGGCTCGGGCGTCGGGGTTCGCCTCGCGTACGTACGCCGCCTGCTTCAGGGAGGTGGCGCAGCATGTGGTGGAGCAGTACGGCAGGTGGTCCTCGTCGCGGGAACCCGCGCACAGGATGAAGGCGACCGACTCCACCGGCCGGCCGTCGGAGGGCCGAACGATCTTTTTCGCCTTGGCCATCTCCTCGAACACGTCCGAGCTCACCACGTTCTTGTGCGCGCCGTAGCCGAGGTGGCCGAGCTTGCTCGGGTCGTACGGGCTGGAGCCGGTGGCGAGGACCACGGCACCGACCTTCAACACGCTGTCCGTCCCGTTACTCTTCACCAGCGCGCTGAACAGACCGGGCTGGCCGGAGATCTTCACCACCTCGGTGGAGGTCATCACCTCGATGTTGGACTGCGCCTTGATCTCCACCTGTTTGCGCAAGACCTCCGGCTCGATCAGCGCAGTATACGGCTGGCGCTGCGGAAGCTGGCGGTAGAGCTTGCGCATGTAACCGCCGATCTCCGCCTCCTTCTCGACCAGATAGACCTTGGCGCCGGCCTTGGCCGCATCGATCGCCGCCTGCATGCCGGCGGCCCCGGCGCCGATCACCAGCAAGGCGTCATACACCTCCTGTTCCACCGGTGGTTCTGGAATGGAGGTCTTCGCGTTCTTGACCAGACCCATGCGCAGGTAGTCCTGGGCCATCTGGTCGGTGTCCTCATTTTTGGCTGGATGGGACCAGGCCACCTGCTCTCGGAGGTTGACCCGATCGAGGATTACCTCCTTCCCGAAGGAGAAGACATCCTGGTTCACCCGGTGCGAGCAGGCGGCGATCACCACCCGGTTCACACCTTCCCCGGCGATGTCGTCCTTGATGACCTTCGCCCCCTCGTCGCTGCAGAAGAAGGGGTGCGTCTTGCAGATCGGTGCCTTGTGGTCCTTCGTGGCGATCTGCTCCAGCTTCGCGATGTCGAGGGCCTCCCCGAGGCCGCATCCCGTGCAGATGTAGGTACCGAGCTTCGGCTCGGCGGCAGTATCGGTAGCCACGCTTAACTCCTTGCCACAAGCTGTTGAATCGAACGCAGGGCGGCCGCGGTCGCGTCGCGAGTGGCGGTCGTCACATCCACCGGCCCCTTGGCACAACCGACGGCAAAGATCGCCGTATCCGACAAGGACGGCATGATGAATCCGGCGTCATCGTAGTCGATGGCGCCGTTGATCCGGTTCCCCGAAAGCTCCGGCTGCATACCCGTGGCGAGCACCACGATATCGACGTCCTTGCGTATCTTCTTGGCGCTGACGGCGTCCTCGGCGATGACGGTAAGCGAGCGACCATCGGGACTCGGCTCGACCTTCGCCACCTTGCCCTTGATGAGATTGATCCCGGCCGCCTTGGCGGTCTCGAAGAAGTCCTCATACCGGCCCGGTGTACGGATATCGATATAGAAATTGGTGACCTCCGCATCCGGATACTGCTCCTTCACCAACAGACCTTCTTTCAACGACGACATGCAGCAGATCGAGGAACAGAATTGCAGGTGGTTCTCGTCCCGCGAGCCGGCGCAATGCACGAACGCGACACGCTTCGCCGGCTTGCCGTCCGAGCGCCGCACGATCCGCCCCTGGGTCGGCCCACTGTCGGTCGCCAGACGCTCGAACATCACGTTGCTGAGGATGTCGGGGTGGCTACCGAATCCGAGATTGTCCATACGGCTCGGGTCGTACGGCTTCCAGCCCGTCGCGACGACCACCGCCGCCACCTTGACCTGTCTGGTCTCG
>JASFUG010000292.1:0-4319 GCA_050050395.1 Nitrospirota bacterium | reverse complement strand
TAGGTTAACCGCGACGCAGTCCAAACTACCACGCCGTGTCGGAAACGCAAATTTCCCCCCAGCGCCCCATCCCCGGGACCGGGGTACGTCGCAGACGGCCGACGCCCGCCACGCAGAACTCGAAGGCATCGCCCAATTCCGCAAAGACTTGCGAACGACTTCGATCGAGGCCGGCCTCGAATTCAGAGACCTGCATGTAGGCCCGCTGCCCCACCTCGATGTACAGCCGGCGCCCGGCCCGACGTTCTACGTATTCCTTGAACAACCCTGCCATGAACAGCGCGTAGTCGCCGAGGTGACGGATCAAACGCGCCTCCTCGAACGGCTGGTAGGTCTCCACACCTTCCAGGCCACGGTACCCCTGCGCCTCCATCATCATGTCGGCCAGGGCGACCATCGCCTCCCCGGCCCGATTCTTACGGAAGAGCTGGGAAGTGCGGCAATACCGGGCGAGCATGTCGCTCAGGTAATCGACCGCCCCGAATGATAAAGGGTAGATCTCCTGAAATGCGTGGGTAAGCTCGGTGCGGAAGTACGCTTGGAGGTGGCGACCGGGATCGTTCATGCCTGTGGAAGGTCGATTGTCGATAGGACTTTATTCGGAATGGCCAGCGATCCAATAAGTGCTGACCGACATCCTCGTTACAGGATAGCGAGCCACTCGGCCGCTCGCAGACCGGGTCCGGCGTATCCGCGGCGCACCGCCGCCGGCCATGTATGCCGCGCGGGCGCTGAAGTGATCCACTCTCTCCCGGATTTCTCACCGACGTTCGTGGCGAGAGCGCGCAAATGCCGGGAGATGTTGGTCGGCCCGCAAGTCCGAGCCCGCAGGCATGCTTGCGGCCTGTTGAGGACGCGGACGAGGACACGGCCAGCAGATTCGGGGAGTGGCGCGCTCGGAGCAGGAGGCTGGTGAGAAATGCGTTAGCCAGCACTGACTGTCCGCTGTGCCTGCCAGCGTCATCTCGCAGGCGACGGGACCGTCGGTCGGCCGTTCAATAAAATCTTGCGTCGGCGCCGCCGATGCTCCTGTTGGACTTTCGGGAGAAGCAACGAGAGCCGGGTCGAGGGGACGACCAAGGACAAGGATCGCTGGCGATGCTCAGCACCGTCCGCGGATGCAATTTTCTGCCCACCGTCTCATCATCCCGGTAGGTTGCCGCAATCCCTCTTCACATGCTTATGGTCCGCCTCCCTAGCCTCAGCTCGATCCTGCTATTCGCCATGGCCGGGCTGTTGCTTGCGACGGTCTATTTTCTCCTCGCCTCCGGCGTGCCAACTCCCGAAGGTGATGATGGCGGCCCCCACGCGGCCCCGGCGGTCGTGTCCAACTTCACATTTACCGAGACCCGCGGGGGTGAGACCCGCTGGCACCTACAAGCGGACCGGGCCCTCTATTTCGAAGAACAGAACCGGGTGGACGTTGAGGGAATCGTCGTCGATCTGCGCCAGGGCGACGTGTCGGTACTGCATCTGGAAGCGACCCGGGGCGCCGTGGATCTGGCTGCCTTTTCCTTCGACCTGACGGGGGAGATCGTGCTGACCGACCCCCAAGGCCTCGACCTACGAACGGTGGCCATCCACTTCGACGGCCAGAGCCGCCATCTTTCCGGCAATGAACCGTTGCAGCTCCACCGGCCGCCGTACCGCGTGGCGGGCGAGCGATTCACCTACGAGCTCACTACACAGCGCCTGATCGTGGATGGAGCGGTGTCGGTCACCATGGCGGGACCGCCGACATGAGGGTGGCCGTTACCGCGCTCCTGTTGATCGCTGCGGCAGTGTCGGCTGCGGCTCCGCCGCAGTCGGGTATTCGCAGCTGGGCACCACCGCTGCCGGCGTTCCAGGCCGGCGCAGAGATCCACGCGACCGCAGACCACCTGGACGGCGATTTCACCCACCAACGCATCCGTCTCTCCGGAAACGTCAATCTGGTCAGTGCCGACCAGCAGATCCAGGCGGATCGGCTCGAGGTCGTCCTGGCCCCCCAGGGGCGGCACATCGAAACCCTCGACGCCCAGGGTGAGGTGCGACTGGTATATGGTGCATATACCGCGATAGGGGACCGCGCCCGGTTCGATACCGCGGCCGGTCGTGCACAGTTGCTCGGGCACGCCCGGATCTGGGGCGAGGCGCGTGAAGTGCGGGGAGACTCGATCGATGTCGATCTGGAAAGACGCGTGCTCAAGGTCATGGTGGGGCGCGTGACACTGCCCGCCGCCGCCACCCTCCCTGCCCTGTGGGTCGCGGCCGATACCATCGTCGCGGATGACCTTGCCGGCCGCGCGGATCTCACCGGGGCGGTGGAAGTCGTCGCCGGTCCGCGCCACCTCTGGGCCGGAACTGCGGCCCTGGAGCTGGACCGCAAGACCGGCGCGCTTCGGCGACTGTTCGCCGGCGACGGCATCCGCGTCGAAGAGGGAGAGCGTCGCGGCCGGGCCGACCGCGGATCCTACGACCTCGTCAAACGCACCCTAGTCCTGGAAGGGAACGCCGATCTCACCGAGGGCGTCACTCGCCTCCGCGGAGAACGCATCCGTGTCAATTTGGCGACGCGACAAGTGGAGGTGGAGCGTGGGACGATAGAGTATCGTCAAGACTGATCCCCCCGCCGGAGTATTTCGCGTGTTACAACGGTGAGGCCGGCCAATCAGATTTTCGATGGAGATCCGTGCTCGAAGTCCGCAACCTAGTCAAACAATTCAATAAGCGGCGGGTGGTGAACGACGTCTCGTACGCGATCCAGCGTGGCGAGATCGTCGGCCTGCTGGGTCCCAACGGCGCTGGCAAGACCACCAGCTTCTACATGACCGTCGGCCTGATCCAACCGGACCAGGGTCACATCTTCCTCGATCGGCGGGAGATCACTGACGAGCCAATGTATCTCAGGGCGCGGCGCGGGCTCTCCTATTTGCCGCAGGAGGCGTCCGTGTTCCGCCGGCTGAGCGTCGAGGAAAACCTCATGGCGATCGCCGAAACCCTGAACATCAGCCGGCGCGACCGCCGTACCCGCTGCGAACGCCTCCTGGAGGAGCTTTCCATCGCACACGTCCGGAAATCCCCAGGCTATGCTCTCTCGGGCGGCGAACGGCGAAGGGTAGAGATTGCCCGCGCCTTGGTGCTCGATCCTGCGTACATTCTGCTCGATGAGCCGTTTGCCGGCGTCGATCCAATCGCCGTCGGCGACATCCAGCAGATTATTCTCGAACTGCGTGGCAAGGGGATCGGCGTCTTGATCACCGACCATTCGGTACGCGACACCCTGTCGATCGTCGATACCGCCTTCATCATGAACGACGGGGCGATCTTGCTGTCCGGGCCGGCGTGTGACATCGCCCAGAACCATTTGGCTCGGGAGGTATACTTGGGCGAGAATTTCGTTCTCGAATGCGATGATTAGGAGATCAGCCGTCGCACAACTTGCGGGCAGATGCCGGGGATAGCGTCCACCCCGAGCCACGCGGGGTGGTTTCAGATTCCCGCACTCCGGGGCCGATGAGTCTGGAATGCAACTAGCTACGAAGCTCTCCCTGAAAATGACCCAGAAGCTGGTGATGACTCCCCAGCTTCAGCAGGCCATTCGGCTCCTGCAGTTGTCGCGGCTTGACCTCCTCCAGGCGATCCGCCAGGAAATGGTCGAGAACCCGGTCCTCGAGGAGGAGATGATCGAGGAGGATGCGGGGGACGCTGCGGCCCTGGAGAAGGAGGCGAGGGAGCCGGCGGATGGGCGCGACGCCGACGAGTTCGACTGGGAGGGCTATCTGAACAGCTCGATCGGCTCCGGTTTCCAGGCTGGCACCGGCCTGCCGGTAGACGACGGCGAACGCCCTACCATCGAGAGCACCTACTCCGTGAGTCGGTCACTCACGGACCACCTCATCTGGCAGCTGCGCGTCGCCAACCTGCCCGACGAAATCAAGGAAATCGGCGCGTGCCTGATCGGCTGCCTGGACGCGGACGGCTACCTACGAGACAACGAGTCGACGCTGGTCAATCTGTGCCATTGCAGCCCGGATGCCATCTCCCGGGCCCTGACCAAGCTTCGGAATTTCGATCCCCCGGGGGTGTTCGCCCGCGACCTCACCCACTGCTTGTTGTTGCAGGTCGACCAGCTGCGTGACCCTCACCCCCTGCTGCGACGGGTCGTGAGCGACCATCTGAAGGACCTGGAGTCCCGCCGTTACAAGGAGGTCGCCCGGCAGCTCGACACCACCGTCGACGACCTACTAGCCGCCGTCCACGAGCTCCAACAGCTCGAACCCAAGCCTGGACGCCGCTTCGACAGCGATACTCCCTTCTACGTGGTGCCCGACGTCTAC
>JASFUG010000291.1:0-4322 GCA_050050395.1 Nitrospirota bacterium | reverse complement strand
AGCGAGGCCTCGGCCGGCGCCGAGGAGGCGTACCAGGCGGCGCTCAAGGCAATTCGCGACGGTGACCGCACGGCCGGGATCCAGGCGATGGAGAGCTTCGCCAAGGCGAACCCCCACACCGACCTGACCGACAACGCCTACTACTGGATCGGTGAGGGATACTACGCCGAGGGGCAGTACGAGAGCGCCATCCTCAAGTTCGACGACCTCCTGATCCGTTTTCCGGCGTCGGACAAGGTCGCGGGAGCGTTGCTCAAGACCGGCATGGCCTTCGCGGCCCTCGCCGAGAAGGGCGACCGGAAGGAGAACCTGGCAGACGCCCGGCTTGCCTTCAAACAGGTGATCCAGCGCTTTCCCGACGCTCCCGAGGCGAAGATCGCCCGCCAGCAACTGGACAAAGCCGAGGGCAAATGAGCCCCCCCGCCGCCAGCCGAAACGGGGGCGACGGTCCGCTTCTCGCCGTTCACGGCCTTACCAAGGAGTTCCTGGTCCGCGGCCACGGCGGCGGCCGGCGGCAGCTGCGCGCGGTGGACGGCCTCGATCTACGACTCGCCGCCGGTGAGACCGTCGGGCTGGTCGGGGAGAGCGGCTGCGGTAAATCGACCGCCGGGCGCTGCATCCTGCGCCTGATCGAGCCGACCGCCGGCACCATCGCCTTCGACGGCGTCGACCTGCGTAGCCTCAAGGGGCAGCGCCTGCGGCGCTTCCGGCGTCACCTGCAATACGTCTTTCAAGATCCCTACTCCTCCCTGAACCCGCGCATGCGCGTGGTCGACCTGGTGGGCGAGGCGATCCGCGTGCACCGCCTGCGGCCCAAGGAAGAGGTGCGCGGCCGGGTGGCGGAGCTGCTGGACATCGTCGGCCTGAGCGCGGCGGCCCTCGACCGTTACCCCCACGAGTTCTCCGGCGGACAGCGCCAGCGCATCGGCGTCGCCCGGGCCCTGGCGGTCGAGCCCAAGCTGATCATCGCCGACGAGCCGGTCTCGGCCCTGGACGTCTCCATCCAGGCCCAGGTGCTCAACCTGCTCATCGACCTGCGCGAGCAGTTCCACCTCACCTATCTCTTCATCTCCCACAACCTGTCGGTGGTGCGCCACATCAGCGACCGGGTGGTGGTGATGTACCTCGGCCGGATCGTCGAGGAGGCACCCGCGAGTCGCCTGTTCTCCGAGCCCGCCCACCCCTACACCCGGGCGCTCCTGGCCTCCGAGCCCATCCCCGACCCGGCACACAGGGCCGTCCACGTCCCGCTCAAGGGCGAGGTACCCAGCCCGGTCGATCCCCCCGGTGGTTGCCCTTTCCACCCCCGGTGCCCGGAGGCCATGCGGCACTGCGCCACCCAGGTGCCGGGGAACTACGCACTCCCGGGCGACCAGCGGGTCCGCTGCCTCCTGTACGCGTAGCGGCACCGCACGCCGTGCCCCTACCCTCACAGCCCGTGCCAGGGGGATCGGGCCGTCACGCCGGCCCGATCCCCGCTCCACAACTTCACGGCGCACACCGCGCGTTGGTGCACTGCAAGATGCAAAGGCGAGCGTCGAGGACGGTGATTATCCCGTCGCCGTCGAGATCTCGCGGGTCGTCGGGGCCGGCGGCGGGCGTGTTGCGACCGGCGAGAATGGCCTGGACGTCGTCAATATCCACATTTCCATCGCCATCCACGTCCCCCACGAGAACCGCCACCTCCAGGTCGAGACCGACGATCACCGGGTCGTGATTCGAGGAGCGGAACGCATCGGCACTGTAGAGGTCCGGCTGGTTGAACTCCTCGTTGTAGTCCAGCGCCCGGGGCTCGTCGGCGTTGATGTGCCATTCGGTGACGCCGGTCACCTGCGGGGTGAGGCTGGAATTGGCCAGCGCATAGTCGAGGTAGCCCAGCTGTCCGTCGAGGACGAACGTGTAGGCGTCCGGCCCCACGAATGTCTGGATCAGATCCGTATAACCCGCGCCAGTGATCGCCGCAATCGGGTCCTCCTGGGCGTAGGAGTTGAGATCCCCGATGATGATGACGTCGGGGTCGCCGCTGCCGGTGGGATCGGTGGCGAGCCAGTTGACCAGGGCCGTCGCGGCAGCGGTCCGCGTGCCGTTGCAGGCCTCCTGCCCATCGCCCAGATCGGGGTCACCGACGTCGTCGCACGAACCGCCCTTAGACTTGAGGTGGTTGACGGCGATGGTGACCGTGCCGCCGGTCGCGTTCTGCTGGAAGGTCTGTGCAAGGGACGGCCGATTCTTGCCGATGTCATCCAGGAAGCTGGGATCGACGGTGGAATCGAGCACGGCGTACGGCCCTACTGGCGTGACCGTGGCCGGCTTGTAGATGAATCCCACCTTGATCGCGTCGGCCCCGATGGTACCGGTGTCGACGTAGCCGTAGGTCCCCGCACCCATGACCGCATTGATCCCACCCGTCAGGTCGTCCAGCACGGCATTCGCATTGTTCTCCAGGCTCACCAGGCCGACCACGTCCGCATCCATCGCCACGAAGGCGGCGACCAGCTTGTCGCGCTGGCGGTCGAGCTCGGTGGAGCTATCGGCGCCACGGCACAGGAGATCGGCCGCGGGTCCGCAGATCGGTGCGCCCGTGTCGATGGTGCTGAAATAGTTGAGGACGTCGAAGCTGGCGACCGTCAGGCTCCCGCCCACCGCCGGCGGGGATATTAGACGAGGGTTGGCACGAGTGAAGATCACGCTCTCCGTCGGCTGGACGCGGTAAACGCCGAACCGGTAGTCCAGCACCCCGATGAGACCCGGCAGCGTGTCCCCAGCACGCAGGGTATCGTCGGCGCCGAGATAGGGCGGCAGGGGCAGCGGGTTCTGCACATTGCTGCCGTCATCCATGCGGATGCGGCTGCGGTCGTTGAGGTCCTGGATGGAGAGGGCGGGGCCACCCGGCGCGTCGAGACTGGTCGGGGCAAGCAAGCGATCGCCGACCGCCAGATCCACCTCGCCGAATCGCCCGAGGTTGAAGTTGTCGGTGACCACCAGGGTTTGCGGGAAGATCACCGACATCCCCTCGTACGGCTCCAAGTCGTCCCGGGACGCGACCGGCAGGGTCACCGTGGCGGGCAGGGTCGTGGCACCGGAGCCGCAGACGACCACGTTGCTGACGTTGGTCAGCTCGGTCTGGTCGAAGAACTCGTCCACGTCCCCCTGGACCCGGACGACGTCCCCCACGCTCACGTCCACACCGAAGCTGCTGTCGAAGACGAAGATGCCCTCGGAGGTCAGCGGGTCACTATCCGTATCGCCGCCCTCCTCCTGCACGAAGTAGCCACCAAGCCCCGCAGCGGTGCCCTGGAAGTCCCCCACCACCACCCCTTCGATCACCACCCCGGGGGTGCCGTCCAGGGGACTGGCAAGGCCTGCGCCCTGGATGTCGTGGATGGGCGTAGCCGGATCGCCACACGCGCCGATGGGACCCGGCCCGGCGCCGCAGTCATTCGCGGCACCCGGTGTTCCGAGGTCGCCGGCCCCGAAGGTAGTCGACGCCTCGCACCAGTTGGCACCGACGTTGTTGTCCAGGGCCGGGTCCGCGAGGGCCATGGAGGCGCCGGTCGGATCCGGGAAGGTAACCCCGCCGTCCCACTCCACCCGATCGATCTCGGTCAGGACGTCGTCCAGGAGCACCACCTCGTCCGCACCGTTGGCCAGGAACAAGGAGCCATAGACGTAGTCGACGGCCACGCCCCCGTTGGTGCCGGAATCGCCGTTGTTCCCCAGCACCAGATACCCCCCGGCGGGAATCACCAGCGGCCCGCCGTTGACGATCACATGGGCATCGGAATCGTTGTCCTGGATCGTCCAGCCATTGAGGTCGAAGTCGCGGTCCGTGGTATTGACGAGCTCGAACCACTCCCCGGCCGAGTCCGCGACCGCCGACGGGTTCTGCATGATCTCGTTGATCACCACGTCCCCCGGACCGGCGGGAGCTGCGGCGCAGTCGTTTTCGGCGCCGGGGGTGCCGAGGTCGCCGAATCCGAAGGTGGTCGACGCCTCGCACCAGTTGGCGCCCACGTTGTTGTCCAGCCCGGGGTCCGCCAGGGCCATAGAGGCGCCGGTCGGATCCGGGAAGCTTGGACCGCCGTCCCACTCCACCCGGTCGATCTCGGCCATGGTGTCGTCGAGGAGCACCACCTCATCCGCACCGTTGGCAAGAAAGAAGCTCGTCCCGTAACTGTAGTCGACGGCGACTCCCCCGTTGGTGCCGGAATCGCCGTTGTTCCCCAAAATCAGATAGCCGCCGGGCGGAATGATCAGCGGTCCGCCATTCGCAATCACGTGGCCGTCGAAATCGTTGTCCTGGATCGTCCAGCCGTCGATGT
>JASFUG010000290.1:0-4341 GCA_050050395.1 Nitrospirota bacterium | reverse complement strand
CCCGTTGGCCACCAGCGCCAGGCTGCGGTCCTCGTTGTACAGGGGCTGAGCGCCGCCGATGAGATCGATGATGGCGAGCCGCGTGTGCGCGAGACCCACCCTACCGTTTTCATAGTGGCCCTTACCGTCCGGTCCGCGGTGGACGAGGCGGCGCGTCATGGCTTCCAGTAGCGGGCGGTCGGCTGCCTCCGCCTTGAGATAGAATCCGGCAATTCCGCACATATTTGTGACTCCGGCTGCCACGAGGACACTACGCGAGCTAGTCTTGGGAAAGGAGTCGGCGGACGCAAGCCGCAGCCCGTGCCGCCAGAGGTCGGGGAACGGCCGAGACCGCAAGAGGAACCGAGACGGTTCCACAGCATCATACAAGGGAGGCCGCGCGCGGCCATCGCGGGCCGGCCCGAGGGCCTGAGGGGTGAAGGCTAATCCATGCAAGGGGCATCGCCGAGTCATGAACATCCTCCGCCCGAGGATGTGACGCGCCCGACGATGAAACACCGGATTTTCATCGTCGGCTGCAGCCGGTCTGGCACGACGCTACTGCAACGGCTGATGACGGAAAATACCGGCGCGATCACCTTCCCGGAGACCAACTACTTCCGCCGCACCGTGGGCAAGTCGACCTTTTGGCCACGGCTTGGGTTGGCCACCGGGCGTGAGCGCCGTGCGCTTTCTGAGGTATGCGGGAGACTCAAGCGCGAAGACTCGCAGCCGGATCTGCGTGGGCCGATCTGGACATTCAAGCGAGGGGTCGACGCCTACCTGCGCATCCTGGACGGGATTGCCGCGGAACAAGGCGCCGACAGCTGGATCGAAAAGACTCCCCATCACATCTTCTACGTCGGGCTGATCCACCGCTTCGTCGCAAACGATCGGGTGATTCATATCGTGCGCGACGGTCGCGAGGTGGTTGCCTCGATTTATGATCGCGCGCGTAGGTTCCCGGTGACGTTCGAGAACCAGACCAGCGTGGACTATGGCATCAAGCTGTGGAACAGCACCGTGCGGGAGTCCGCCCAGTTTGTCGGTCAGCCAGGGAACGTCTTCGTGTCGTATGAGAGGCTGGTCGAGACGCCCGTCGACCAGGTGGACCGCATCTGCAGAGCCGCCAGGCTGGAGTTCCGCCCGTATGGCGCCAAGCCCCTCCGGAAAGACGCATACATGCATAGCGCCGAGGAGTGGAAAGCCCAATCCGCCTCACGAGTCTTTACGGACCGGCGAAAGTTCGAGCGTCTCTTCAGTCGCGAGCAGCAGCACACCATCGAGGATCGTCTCAATTGGCTACCCTATCAGACCGTGGTCGGCGCCGCCGTCTAGCCCGGATTTGTTCTTTCATCCTCTCGCACGGGAAGGTGGCGGACCGGCCGCCGCTGCGGGCGGCGTTGCAGGTGATCTTCTCGCAAAAGATTCGCTCGGCCGCCTGGAGTCAGCTCCGGGCCACGATGGAGACGCTGCGCGCAGCTTACCCGAAGGCCGCCGAGGAGATCCTGGCCTACAAGGGCTTCCGGAGGATCACTGGGCCGAGATCGCGTCCCCCAACCCCTTGGAGCGCCTCAACAAGGAGATCGGCCGGCGGACCCACGTGGCGGGCATCTTCCCCAACGAAGACTCCGTGATCCGTCTCGTGGGCGCGGTCTTGGCCGAGCAGCACGACGAATGGCAGGTGGGCAAACGCTACCTGAGCTTGGAGCCCATGGCCCGGCTCCGTCCATCGGCCGTGCCCGCCCTGGAAGACAAGGAGGCCGTCTGAACGACCCGCCCCCTCCTCCCTCCAGCTCCCACGGGGCCTCAGGGAGGAGCGGGCCATCAACCCAACGTCGGAGAACATATTACACACGTGATGGGACACCACTTCTTTCTCTACCCCCCCCCGGCGGTGCCGTACGGTAAGATTCGCGGCTGCGCGGGGATCGACCAGATAACAGCCGCGAGCGACAACGGCTCAAGGCGGGCGAATACCCAGCCTCCCTCTTCGTTCAGCCACGGCAGGAAAGCGGGCTTCAGGCCGAGAAATTGACGGCAGCGCCACCCCACATCGCATTCTTTCTCGCTACGCTCGGCCACGGCGGAATCGGGCGTATGCGCACCAACCTCATCTCCGCCCTCTGTGATCGTGGGGCGAGAATCGATGTACTGCTCGGCAAGACTGGCGGGCCGTACATTGGGTTACTTGATCGCCGAGTGCGCGTGATACCGCTTCGCTCATCGCACAGGCTATGGAGCATTTATCCCCTTGCGCGCTATTTGGCTCGCGAGCGTCCATCGTTCATGGTGACCGAAAAACTCCGGGTCAATGCAGTCGCCCTGCGGGCCCGCCGTCTCGTACGGTCACGCACGGCGATCTTCTCCAGTATCCATGGCGTGGTTTCGCACAAGATTCACCAACAGCGACTTCCGGCACGTAAGAGCCGTGCGAAGGAGAAGGCAGCCCTTCGCTTTTATCCCGGAAACGATGGCCTGATCGCCGTCTCATCGGGAATCGCCCAGGACCTAATCACCAACTATTCGATACCCCCAGAACGGGTGCATGTGGTGCCGAATCCGGTGGTTACCGCGGAGCTCTATGACAAGGCTCGTGAAGACCCCGGACACTCGTGGTTGGCACGAAAGGATGATCCGGTGATCGCTTGGGTGGGCCGCCTGTCGCGGGAAAAGCGCGTCTCGGTGCTACTCGGCGCCTTCCGAATCCTGCGGCAGAGCAGATCGTGTCGGTTGATCCTGGTCGGCGACGGCCCAGAACGAGCCGTCATCGAGGAACTCATCCGGGACTGGCATCTCGATGACTGCGTGTCCATGGTGGGCTTCCAGCTCAATCCCTTCGCGTTTCTGGCTCGGTGCGATCTCCTCGCTCTGTCGTCGGCCTGGGAGGGCTTTGGAAACGTCCTGGTCGAAGCCATGGCCCTGGGTGTCCCTGTTGTATCGACGGACTGTCCCGTTGGGCCCCGTGAGATTCTCGACGGCGGGCAGCTCGGCCGCCTAGTACCGGTCGACGACGAGACCGCCCTGGCCGATGCTATGGCTGCCACCCTCTCCCAGCCGCCACGCCCGGATGTGTTACGTGCGGCGGCAGAACGGTACACCGCTGACGCGTGCGCCGCGGCGTACCTGCGCATCTTTGGAATCGAGAGTTGACGACCACCTTTGATGAGCGAAGACTGCCTGGCTAACGTCTCGCTACGCTACCATCCGGACAGTTGGCGTGTGACGACTCATCGCACGGTCGGCGCAACGGCGGCTTCTTGCGCTTTCTCTTGAAGTGAAGATTCACCACGAAATTGGCTAGGTCATCCCGGAAGGAGACCCCCTTGCGTGCCAGCTCGAACGGGTCATCGCCCCGGCGCGCGCGGCCCCTCACCGTTGTGACCGCTGAGCGAAAACCGGCTTCCTTGACGGTTGCCATGAGCTCCTCATCGTAGTCGCCGTAGGGATAGCAAAAGTGTTCAACAGGGCCATCGATAATGGCCTCCAATTGCGCCTTGCTTCCGTTGATCTCGGCTTTACGATCTTGAGGCAGCGCCCGGGTGAGCCGTGGGTGCGTAACGGTGTGCGCACCGATGGTGATCCCCCGGCGGTGGATCTCCCGCAGTTGCTCGCGCGTCAGTAGTCTAGACGACTCCCCCGTGCTTGAGCTCCGCCAGTCCGGTGCGGTGCCGAGGCGCCCGGAAACCGCGTAGACAGTGGCCGGCATGCCTAGGCCTTCGAGGATTGGGAAGGCGTGGCCATAGAAATCCTCGTAGCCGTCATCAAAGGTGAGCACCACGGCGCGGCGGGGAAGCCGGGCCTCACCGGCCAGCGCTCGCACCGCGTGGTCCATGGTGATCACGTTGTACCCGAAACGCCGCAACCACCTCATCTGGGATTCAAACTGTCGACGCCCACAGTAGGTAGAGTGATTCGGCGGGTCGACCGCGGGGCCAACCTGGTGATACATGAAAATCGTTAGCGAAGCCATCGTCAGACTCGATTTCAACCCTCCCCTCCCACTTCCAACCAGTCGTGCTCACCAGGGAACCGCCTAGCCTTTTCCAAATATACTGGAGGCGCGCTGGTCTGGTGCATAGTTGATCTTGCGACGGTCAGGCGTCCACTATGCCGAAGCGTCGCGTACGGCGTACGCCGGAGTTTCGTGCGCAGATGGTCGAGGGCGTGCACGCCCGTCGAACCTCAGAGGAGCTGGCACGGGAGTTTGTGCCGGCCGCCGAGCCCGTCGGAACCTGGGTGTGCCAACCACCTCCTTCCTCTCATCGAGGATGTCTTATAGGTGGCTTGGATTTCGAGGGGAGGAGGATAGCCCTACGGCGTGCCATGCGCGGCCCGTGAGCGACCTTCCTCCGATCGCCG
>JASFUG010000289.1:0-4352 GCA_050050395.1 Nitrospirota bacterium | reverse complement strand
TCGGACCGGATGGTAAGGGCCACTATGAAAACGGTAGGGTGGGTCTCGCGCACACGCGGCTCGCCATCATCGATCTCATCGGCGGCGCTCAGCCCCTGTACAACGAGGACCGCAGCCTGGCGCTGGTGGCCAACGGGGAGATCTACAATTACCTGGAGCTACGCCGCGAGCTGCAGGACCTGGGTCATCGTTTCTCGACCCATTCCGATTGCGAGACCATCCTCCATGCGTACGAGGCCTGGGGCGAACGATTCGCTGAGCACCTCCACGGGATGTTCGCCTTCGCGCTCCACGATACGCACAGGGATGAGTTGATCCTGGCCAGGGATCGCCTGGGGATCAAGCCGCTCTATTTCGCGTCGGCAGACCGTGGGTTCGCCTTCGCATCGGAGCTGAAGGCCCTACTGCCGTTCCTCGGCACGCCCCAGGTCGACCCTGCTGGCCTGGCCGAATATCTGCAGAACGGCTGGGAATCCGCCCCGCGCACGTTGATCCGTGGGGTACAGAAGCTGATGCCAGGCTCGATCGTCCGGATCGGCGCCACGGGGGACCTCTTTTCTCACAGGTACTGGTCGCCAACGGCCGTGCGGCCTGCCGCTTGGGGATTGGCAGAGGCCTTGGAGCGGTTTGATGCCGTGATGCAGGAAGTGATCGAGGTGCACTTACGCTCTGACGTGCCCGTCGGATTGTTCCTCTCCGGTGGTGTGGACTCCTCGGTCCTTGCGGCCTTAATTGCGCCACGCATGGCCGAACCCCTACGGACCTTCTCTGTGGGTTTTCCGGGTAGCTCGGTGGACAGCGAGCTGGGCGCCGCGGCCGAGGTGGCGAGCCGCTTCGGCACGCAACATACGCCGCTGGAGGTGACGGTCGACGCCATGCTGGAGCGACTCCCACATGCCGTGTGGGCCGCCGATGACCTGATGGCCGACTACGCCAACCTTCCCGTGTCACTCCTCGCCGAGGTGGCTGGCGAACAGCTCAAGGTGGTGTTTTCCGGTGAAGGTGGCGACGAGGTCTTCGCTGGCTATATCCGTTATCGCCAACCCTGGCACAAGCGACTGGCGACGTGGCTACGGTATCCGGGCGCCGGCGGGTTCCGCCCCCACGGGACATTCCACAAGCTGCCGGCGAGCCTGTATCAACCCGATCTGTCACGCGCGATGCATGGATCGCGTGCCCCGTTTATTCGCGCCTGGCGGGAGACACCGCACGGCTGGACTGATCTGATGCGCAGGCAGTATATCGACATCATGACCTGGCTTCCGGACCAGCTCCTGGTCAAGGCAGACCGGATGCTGATGGCCTGGGGTGTGGAAGGCCGGGTGCCGTTTCTGGATCACCGAGTGGTCGAATTCGGCCTCGCCCTGCCGGATGCGTTGAAGGTCCATGGTGGTGCGGGGAAACGTTTCCTAAAACTATGGGCCGAACGGCTTCTGCCGCCGGAGGCGCTCTGGACGCCCAAGAAGGGGTTTTTTGTTCCCCTACGAGACCGCCTGCGGGGCGAGTGGCTGGAACGTTACGCAGCCGTCGTGCCCACCTCGATCGGTGTGCGAAGGTGGTTCGACATCCCGGCGCTCGAGCGGCTGATCGAAGTGCAACGACGGACCGGAAAGGCTGCGAAGCCGTTGATGAGGGTGTTGATCTTCGCCCTCTGGCATCGCCTGTTCGTCGAGGGCGACGGACAGATTCCCCCACGGCAGCAGGATCCGCTTACCTTCCTGCAGGCGGGATAATGTCGCCTTGATCGACCGCGCACCAAGAATGCGAACAGGACCGGCCTACTCGGCCGGAGGCGCCCAGCCTATCGCCCCCGCTGCACACCGTCCCAACCTCCCCGGCGTCTTGCTCAGGCGCACCACGTAACGCGATGGATGTGAGATCGAAGCTGCCTCGATATTCGAACCGCTTGCCTCAAATCTTGGCCCATCGTCATCCGAGGTGAGATGGCGTAGCTGAGAACCCATGTCTGCCAACTCGAAGAGCCAGACCATCGCTTTCTACGGCTTCCGTGGCGGCGCGGGCGGGCTCAGCCACGTGATGCTCAACCTGATCAATGCCGTGGCCGGTCAGGGGCGGCCCGTGGACCTGCTGCTGAACGCCACGAACATCCCGGAGCTGGCAGGCCTCCATGCCGACGTGCGAGTCGTCGAGCTGGGCCAGGCGGGGACCCCGGGCCGGATCCGTCTCCTGAGCCGCTACCTCAAGCGGGAACGGCCCTACGCCCTGCTGTGTAATCGCGAGCCTGCGAACCGGATCGCCACCGTCGCGCGCATGGTCAGCGATGTCCCGGTGCTCCTCGTGTTCCGCGTCGGTATGGCCATCTCGGTTGCCCTGGGGCGTCGGCATCTCATCAAGCGCGCCCTGCGCCGTGCCGGCATGCGTTATTGCTATCCCCGCGCGGATGTGATCATCGCCAACGCCCATGCGGTCGCCCGGGACATCGAGGTGATCCTCCGCATCCCCCGGGAGCGGATCACGGTGCTCGCCAACCCGACGGTGTCGGACGAGATGTTCGACCAGGCCAGAGAGGAGCCCGGCCATCCATGGTTCGACGACGGTGGCCCACCCGTGATGATCGGCGTCGGGAGGTTGATGCGACAGAAGGACTTCGTGACCCTGATCCGGGCCTTCGCCCAGGTTCGGCGCACACGCCCCTGTCGGTTGGTGATCCTCGGCGAAGGTAAGGAGCGTGCCGCCCTGGAGCGGCTGATCGCGGAGCACGGTCTCGACGGCGACGTGGCACTGCCGGGGTTCGTCGCCAACCCGTTCGCCCACATGGCCCGGGCGACCCTGTTCGTCATGTCGTCGGCGTGGGAGGGCTCGCCCAACGTCCTCATTCAGGCCCTGGCCCTGGGCATCCCCAGCGTCGCCACCGACTGCCCCGGCGGCAACCGGGAGATCCTCGCCGACGGTCGCTTCGGGCCGCTGGTGCCGGTGGGGGACGTGGACGCCATGGCAGTGGCGATGACCTCGGTGCTCGATCGGCCGCTGCCGGCCGAGGTGCTGCGCGAGGCCGTCGCGCCCTTCCGGGTCTCGACGGCGGTCGCGGCGTATCTTGCCGCCATGGGCGTGACCCCGGACGCCGGGAGGGAGGGATGAGCGACGCCGGGCCGGTCCTCGCAATCTTTCTCGCGACCTCCGGCCACAGCGGCGTCGATCGGGTGATGCGCAACCTGATCACCGAGGTCGCCCGCCGCGGCCTGCCCGTCGATCTGCTGCGCATCGCCAACCATGGCCCGTACTTCGATGAGGTGCCCCAGGGGGTGCGCCTCGTCGATCTCGGCACGGCCCACGTCGCCACCGCCTTCTGGCCCCTGGCCCGCTACCTGCGCCGCCGGCGACCCGCGGCCCTGTTGACCGACAAGGACCGGGTCAACCGCATGGCCCTGTGGGTGCGGCGCCTGACCGGGGTCCCGACGCGGGTAGCGGTGCGGGTTGGCACCACCGTCTCCGAGAACCTGGCGCGTCGCAGTGTCCTGAAGCGCTGGCTCCAGTACGCCTCGATCCGGCTGTTCTACCCGTGGGCCGACGCGATCCTGGTCCCCTCTCACGGCGCCGCCGAGGACCTGGCCCGCGTCGGCCGCCTCGATCCGCGCCGCATCTCGGTGGTCCCCAGTCCGATCGTCGGGGAGCGGCTCCTGGCGCAGGCGGCCGAGCCGGCCGACCATCCGTGGTTCGGCGACCCGGCCGTGCCGGTGGTGCTCGGCGTGGGGGAGCTGTGCGCACGCAAGGATTTCGCGACCCTCATCCGCGCCTTCGCCCGTCTCCACGCCGACCGACCCTGTCGCCTGATGATCCTGGGGGAGGGGCGCCAGCGGCCGCAGCTGGAGGCCCTGGTGCGAGGGCTCGGTCTGGAGGCGGACGTGGCGATGCCGGGTTTCGTGGCCAACCCGTACGCGTACATGGCCCGGGCGGCCCTGTTCGTCCTCTCGTCGCGGTGCGAGGGGTCGCCAGTGGTCCTGATGGAGGCCCTCGCGGTGGGCGTGCCCGCGGTCTCCACGGACTGTCCGAGTGGCCCGCGCGAGATCCTCCATGAGGGCACCGTGGGGCCGCTCGCGCCCATCGGCGACGACGTTGCCCTGGCCCGGGCGATGGGCGAGACCCTCGCCGATCCCCCTGCCGCCGCCGACCTGCGAGCGGCGGCCGTGCCCTTCTCCGTCGCCGTCAGCGCCGACCGATACCTGGCCGCCCTCGGCGTGGAGCCGCCGGCGTGAGGCGGGTGGCGATCGTGGTCTCCTTCTCCGGCGAGGGCGGGGTGGAGCGCATGGTGCTGAACCTGGCAGGGGGTATGGCGGCGTGCGGGGTGAACGTCGACCTCCTGGCGATCCGTGCCGACAGTGCCTACCTCGGGG
>JASFUG010000288.1:0-4359 GCA_050050395.1 Nitrospirota bacterium | reverse complement strand
ACAACGCCCGTGCCGGGCCGCGACTTGGTGGCGCCGCTAGCATCATTCATGGCCTCCCTCGATGGCATCGCGGGCCGCGGTGAAGGCCGCCAGCAGGGCGTCGCCGTCACCGGCCGCCAGGGCTGCACGCAGCTCCTCGAGGGTGGCCCTAAAACGATCGATCTCCTGCAACACCGCATCCCGGTTGAGGAGGCAGATGTCGCGCCACATCTCGGGGCTGGATCGGGCGATGCGCGTGGTGTCGCGGAAGCCGGCACCGGCGAAGCCGCGACGGCGCTCCCCGTCGTGGGCGAGAACCGTGGCGGCGAGGGCGTATGCCACCACGTGCGGCAGGTGGCTGACCGCGGCGAACAGGCCGTCGTGGTCGGCGCCGTCCATGAAGATCACCCGCGCCCCCACCGACTGCCACAGGGCCTCGACCCGAGCGACGACCGCGGAATCGGCACCGGCCGCCGGGACAACGATGCAGTGGGCGTCGACGAACAGCCCCGCGCGCGCGGCCGCCGCGCCCGCCTGCTCCGAGCCGGCAATCGGGTGGGTGCCGACGAAGTGGACACCCGCGGGCAGCACCGCCTGGATCTCCTCGGAGAGGGTACCCTTCACGCTGCCCACGTCGATCACCAGGCAGCCGGGGGGGAGGTGGGGCGCCAGGCGTCGCGCCATCGACACCAGGGAGGCCACCGGTGTCGCCATGATCACCAGGTCGCAACCGGCCACGGCGTGCGGCTCGCGGCTGGCCTCGTCGATCAGGCCGCGTTCCAGGGCGATGTCGAGATTCGCCTGGCTACGGCCGATGCCGACGATCCGTCCCCACTTGCCATTGGCCCGGCAGTCGATGGCCAGGGATCCGCCGATCAGGCCGACGCCGACGATGGCGACCCGCTCGAAACGCGCGGCGAGGGTGGCCATCACACCTCCGCCGGCGCCGCGAGGGCCGCCTCGAGCGCATCGATGCAGCGCCGGTTTTCCGCCTCGGTGCCGACGGTGATCCGGATCTGGGTCGGACCCACCGGCCGCACGATCACGCCGGCCTTGAGCATCACCTCGTATACCGGCGCCGCAGGGCGGCCAAGATCCACATAGACGAAGTTTGCCTGGCTCGCGGGTGGCGCGAGACCGAGGTTGCGCAGGGCATCGCCGAGCCATTTCCGGCCCGCGGCGTTTTCCGCCACGACGCGGGCGAGGTGGTCCGTGTCCTCCAGCGCGGCGAGTGCGGCCTTCTGTGCCACATGGTTGGTGTTGAACGGCTCGCGTACCCGGTGCACGTCGGCGGCGAGCGCCGGGTCGATCACCAGATAACCGATGCGCAGGCCGGCCAGGCCGTACGCCTTGGAGAAGGTGCGAAACACCGCCACCCGCCGCCCGGCGCTGAACAGGGCGACGCCGTCCACCGGGTCGGCCGCCGGGTCGCGGTACTCGAAATACGCCTCATCCAGGCAGCACAGGCAGTGCTCGGGGAGGCGGTCGAGGAAGGCGATCAGGGAGGTACGGGTGATGGCCGTGCCGGTCGGGTTGTTCGGATTCGCCAGGAAGACGAAGCGCGTGGTCTCGTCCACCGCTGCGATTAGGGCGTCGAGGTCGTAGGTGTCGTCGCGCATCGCCACCTGGCGGCACTCGCTGCCCACCACGCCCATGGCCAGGGGATAGACCACGAAGCTGTTGGCCGATGTGATCGCGGTGTCGCCCGGGCGATGGAAGGTACGGACCACCAGGTCCAGGAGCTCGTTGGAGCCGTTGCCGAGGACGATCGCGGCCGGCTCCACGTCGAGGTGGCGTGCGAGGGCGCGGGTGACCTCGAATCCCCCCCCATCGGGATAGCGGTGGATCTCGGTGACCGCCGTGCGCGCGGCGTCGATGGCGCGCGGCGACGGTCCGAGCGGGTTCTCGTTGGAGGCGAGCTTGACGATGTCGCTCAGCCCCATCTCCCGCGCCAGCTCCTCCACCGGCTTCCCCGGCACGTACGGCGCAATCCGCCGGATATGTTCAGGCGCAGCAAACGGCATCAATGGCACTCCGACTGGCAGCTGGGCGAGAATCGGAAAACGAAACGCAAAGCTGCAAAGACGCCAAGGCGCCAAGGGGTGTGGGGATCATTAGAGAGATGGTTCATAACCCGTTGACCACCCGGTGGATCCCATCCTTGACGAGCCGTTCTCCGAAATTGATCACTAGCCCCAGTTTCAGCTCGAGTAGCCGCAGGTAGGTAAGCACCTGGGCCTCAAAGACCGGGTTGAACGCCGTAGTAGCCTTGCACTCGACGATCACCCGTCCATCGACGAGGAGATCGAGGCGCAGATCGGTGGCAAGGCGCTTTCCCTTGTAGACGATGGGCAGGGCCGCTTGTCTGGAAATCGTCAGACCGTTGGACGCCAATTCGTAGGCGAGTGCCTCTTCGTAGACGCTTTCCAGCAGTCCAGGCCCGCCAAGGGTTCGGTGCACTTCAATGGCGCCATCGACCACGAACCTGCTGATGTCGTCGTCGGTCAAGTCCCCCGCTCTTTGCGCCTTTGCGCCTTTGCGCCTTTGCGTTGAAGAACTGGTCATCGCGCGTATCGCGGCGGAGTCCTACGACACGGCCTTGGCACGCGGGTAAGAACCGAGGATGCGGAAGAAATGGCAGCGCTCGGCCACCTTCTCCAGCGCCTCGCCGACCCGTGGCTCGTCCTTGTGGCCCTCGCAATCGACGAAGAAGTGGTACTCCCAGGTACCGCGACGCGACGGCCGCGACTCGATCTTGCTCATGTTGATCCCGGCCTTGGACAGGGCGGAGAGGGCCTCGACCAGGGCACCGGACTCGTTCTTCACCGCAAACACCAGAGAGGTCCGGTCCTCGCCCGTGCGGTCCGCCGGGCGCTCGGAGAGCAGGAAGAAGCGGGTCTGGTTGACCCGGGCATCCTCGATGTTCTTGCGTAGCACCGACAGGCCGTAGATCTCCGCCGCCAGCTCGTTCGCCACCGCCGCGCTGTGCTCGTCCTGGCCGGCGAGCTGGGCCGCCCGCGAGGTGGAGCTCACCGATTCCAGCCGTGCCCCCGGGAGCTGGCGGCGCAGCCAGTCGTTACACTGGGCGAGGGCCTGGGGATGGGAGTAGACCACCCGCACGTCGGTGAGGTCCGTGGTGCGGCCGAGGAGCTGGTGGTGGACCTCCATGAGGATCTCGCCGTGAACCACGAGGGGAGAGTCGACCACCAGGTCGAGGGTGGTGCTCACCATGCCGGCCGTCGAGTTCTCTACCGGTACCACACCGTAATCCGCCTCGCGCCGTTCCACGGCGGCGAACACGCTCGGGATGTCCTCGCACGGGAGGAACTCGGCGGAGCGACCGAACTGGCGCATCGCCGCCAGATGAGAAAAGGTGCCGTTGGGACCCAGGTGGGCGATGCGCAGCGGCCGCTCCAGGGCGAGACAGGCCGACATCACCTCGCGGAAGATCACCCGCACCGCCTCCTCGGGCAGGGGGCCGTCGTTGGCCGCCGCGAGGCGCTCGAGGATCTCCGCCTCCCGCTCCGGGACGTGAAACATCTGCTCCCCGGCGGCCGCCTTGTTGCCGCCCACCTCCTGCGCCAGGCGGCCGCGCTGGTTCAGCAACGCCAATACCTGATCGTCGAGCGCGTCGATGCGGCGCCGGAGCTCGGTCAGGTCGGGGGAGCCGTTCGGGTTGGGGGACAAGGAGTTCGTCCGGAGGGCAGAGTCGTGTCGCGTGACGATGGGTTATGAAAACGTGCCGAAACTAACGGAGCCGGAGCCACCCAGGCAAGGTGGCCTACAATGCCTATGCCTACCTATCCCTGCGTGACTGGTGGCGCGATCCCGGTCCCCGCCTACGACGGTCGTTTGCCGGAGACCGTGGCCGACTGCCTCGTCCTCGACCCGGATATGGCGTTCACCTCGTACGGCGCCCGGCGCAGGATCGATCACCGGATCGCCGGAGCGGAGTTCCGATGGTCGGGAGCGTGATCGGGGCCGTGGCCCCGCACGGCATCGGCCTATGGGCCCACAGCGTGCCCACCTGACCTATTCCGAGGAGTGGCTAACTGTATGTGAAGGTTACACCTGGGTGTCGCGCTCGATGGTCCACGGGGCGAACGCCAACGCGTGTGAGGATGCCCCAGTAGGCCGTTACGCCGGAACGGTGCGAGGCTCGTATGATGCCTCTGTAGATACCGCACACGATGTGTTGCATCGGCTCAGCGCACCGGCCCGTGCGTCGCGGCAGGACGGGCCCCGGCGTTGCCAGCCGCCGGGGCGAATGTTCGCAGGGCGCCATGGTCGGTCGCATGAACGTGCTAGCGTTGACCGACGGGAACTCCCCCGCGTTACGGAACGGAGACATCACCTATTGGCAGGGGTCAACGAATCGCG
>JASFUG010000287.1:0-4360 GCA_050050395.1 Nitrospirota bacterium | reverse complement strand
TTCACTATCTGGTGGACCTGATCCTTGAACTGGTAGTAGGACATCCACGGACGACCGAGCTGCCAGCCGACGTAGGTACCCACGGATACCACGGCGATGAACAGGAGGAAGCTAATGGGGATCTTGCCGGAATTCATGGTACGGGTTCCTTCGTGGGTGGGGTTCTCCAGATCCGTTTCGGTACAGAGGGCAGCGACTAGAGTCGTGCGGCCGTCGTGGTGAAGCGGAATTCCGGGTGGCCCTTATCGTGCTTGTCCTCGAAGATTACGGCATGACGACCCGCGCAATGACCCTCGGCGCCCACGTCTCGACCTCCGGCGGGGTCGACAAGGCGCCGCAGCGTGGCCACGAGATCGGCTGCGACGGCATGCAGGTGTTTACCCGTAACCAGCGGAGCTGGCGCGCCAAGCCATTGACGGATGAGGAGGTTTCCACCTTCCGCGAACAGCGGGAGCGGCTCGGCATCCGCACGGTGATGAGCCACGACAGCTACCTCATCAACCTCGCCTCACCGGATCCGGCCAAGCGCCGGCAATCGGTGGAGGCATTCGAGGCGGAGCTGGAGCGCTGCCACGCCCTGGGCATCGAGTTGCTCAATTTCCATCCCGGCTCGCACCTCAACGCGGGCTTCGAGGCGGGGATCGAGACCTTGTGCGCGAGCCTCAACGGGATCTGTGCACGCCATCCGGACGCCACCGACGTCACCCTGGTGCTCGAGACCGTCGCCGGTCAGGGGACGAATATCGGCCGAACCTTCGAAGAGATCCGGGCGATCCTTGATCCATTGGATGAGCCAGAGCGGTTCGCGGTGTGCGTCGACACCTGCCACATCTTCGCTGCCGGCTACGACATCCGTAGCGACGCGGGTTGGGAGGCGACCTGGGACGCGTTCGACCGGGTGATCGGCCTGGAACACCTCGCGGCGTTCCACGTCAACGACTCCAAGGGGGCCTTCGACAGCCGCAAGGATCGCCACATGCTGCTGGGCCGCGGCGAGATCGGTCCGGACGCCTTCCTGCGCCTGGTGATGGACCCGCGCACCCGCTACCGCCCCATGTTCCTGGAGACCCCGACCGATCCCGAGGGCTATGCTGCGGAGCTCGTCTGGCTGCGAGAGATGGCTGCCGCCGGCGCGGTGCCTCCCCTGCCGGAGGTAGAGGAGGGGCGCGGAGGGCTGTGATGGGATCGAGATCGATCGGCCCACGCCAATAAGCCGCCCGGACATGTGCCGGGCGGCGAGGGGGTCGCGTGGCGTCCCCCTCCATATCAGCGCGCCCTACAGGCCCCGCAAGAGCTTCAACGCCACCAGGGCCAGGGGCGTCGCGTGCATCACGAGGTCGAAGATGTCGACGGGCCGGGTCAGGTCGCCCCGCGACAGCATCTTCAGTTTCTCCCAGAGATGGGGCTCGGGAAAGAAGGGGGCCAGGGCAAGGAGCACCGCGACGACGGCCAGGGGGACGAGGGGAATTCTGTCGAGCCAGCTCATTGGATGTCGGTGACGCGCTGTTGGGATAAAAAAGTGGCCCACGCTCCTGAGGGGGGAGGAGGCGTGGGCCGGTCCAGGGGGTTTATAGAGGAGGGAGTAAAACCCGGTTGCCTGGATACCCGTTGAGAGCCTCGCACCCAAAAAAAGGATTCACTCGGGCGCGTGACAATCGGCGTGCCCCGCGCCGGAGTCAACACCGTGCCGCCGGGGACTTCCGCCTCCGGACCGCGAGGCACTACGCCCCGGAGATCGTGGGGATCTTGAGGTGATCACCCGGACGGATGATCGCCTTGGCGCCGAGCGCATTGTTGCGCCGCAGGGTGTCCACGGTGGTCTTGTAGCGCCGTGCGATCGCCCACAAGGAGTCGCCGACCTCCACCTCGTGGACCACGAACGGCCGCGGCTTGAGACGCAGGATCTGCTCCGGGTGGAGGGTCGCGGAGGTGGCGATCCCGTTCCATCGCGCCAGGTCTTCGAGGGCCAGGTCGAAGGCCCGGGAGATGGCCCACAGGGTGTCGCCAGCCCTCACTCGGTAGTCTGGCGGCAACGGTTGGTCCGGGTTGTAGCGGACGACGTGGCGCTTCCTCGGCCGCGTCCCCTTCGGGACATACAGCACCAGCTCCTCACCCGGGTGGATGATCTCCCGCTTGAGCAGGCCGTTCCACTTCCGGACCTTCTCGGCCTCCGTGCCGAAGCGACTCGCGATCGACCACAGGCTCTCGCCCGAGGCCACCTTGTGGGTGACGCGGCGGTAGTCCGGGAACGTGGGCTTGGTCCCCTGGCGCCGGCGGCTCGCCACCTTGGGAAGGGATCGTCCCTGCGGGATCGGGATCACCAGCTCGTGCCCGGCGCGGATGGCGTGGATGTCGCTCAGACCGTTGAAGCGGGCGATGTCTTTGGCCGGGATCCGGTAGCGGCCGGCGATCACGGAGAGGGCCTCGCCGGGACGGATCTGGTGGGTGGTCCAGCGCGTGTACAGGGTGTCTGGCGAGTGCTGCAACGCCTCCTGCAACGCCACTCCGGAACCCGCAGGCACCCGCAGGGCGAACGGCGTTTCCTGGGGTGGAGTGCATCCCTGGAGCAGGGACGGGTTCAGGGTGCGGAGCTGCCGCTCTTCCACGTCCAGCGCCCGTGCCACGAAGGCCAGGTCCACGCTGCCCTTGACCATCACCTCCTCGGTCGGCGTCGGCGCGAGATCGGAATGGGGGGGGATCAGCCCGTACGCCTCCGGGTCGATGGCGATCTGCACGGCCGCCACGAAGCCGGCCACGTAGTTGCTGGTCTCCCCCGGGGTCCGCACGGAATGCACGATCTCGGTGTAATCGCGCGAGCCCAGGCGCCGGATGATGCCGAGGACGCGTCCTTCGCCGCTGTTGTAGGCCATCAGTGCGAGCGGCCAGTCGTCGAACAAGCGGTGCAGGCGGGCGAGATAGCGGCCGGCCGCGCGGGTGGAATGGTCGCGATCGCGGCGTTCGTCCACCCACCGGTTGAGGGTCAGGCCGTAGTAGCGCGCGGTGGAGGGAATGAACTGCCAGTAACCGCCTGCCGCCATGATTGACGTCGCACCCGGGCGAAAGCCGCTCTCCACCATGGGCAGGTAGCTCAGGACCTGGGGCAGCCCCATCTCTGCGAACACCTCCGCGAAGTGCGGCTGTACAACGGCGGCGCGTTGCAGGGTGCCCTCCAGCCATGCACGGCGGCGCTGGAGGTAGGCGCGGCGCCACTGATCGACCCGTCCGCCGTCCGCCAGCACCGCGGCGAAATGGGTGTCGAGCTCGTCACGGATCGCACCGGGGTCCGCCGCGCACGGTTGTAGCCAGCCGATCGCCAGCCACAGGACGAGCAACACCCCCCACTTCATCCACCACTCCCGAGGCGGCTGATGAAGATCACGGAGAGGCCGAGGAGCATGACCACCACGCCGAGGATCTGGAGGATGCCGTTGGAGAGGTGGGGCAAGATCTCGGCGATCTGGCGTACCTTCCGCGGCGCGACGGCATACGGCAGTCCCTCGATGACGAGGGCCAGACCTAGCGCCGACAAGAAAAGCTCCATCCCATCCTCCGCCCCTTCCTCCAAAATACCCGGGCACTATATATCGCTGATCCATCTGGGACTAGATCGGCGGGATTGCGCAGGGATTGAAGCGTGCCTGGCGGCGACACCCGTCGGCCGCTAGACTCCACGCCCTTTCTCGGACCCTCGCCATGCACCAAGAGCTCATCGATGCCCTGCGCGCCGCGGTCTCGGCCGCGATCGGTGCCGGCGCCCTGCCGGAGATGGCGGTCCCCGGCGAGATTCATCTGGAGGTCCCGCGCGATCGTGCCCACGGCGACCTGGCGACCAACCTCGCCATGCAGCTCGCGCCCCAGGCGCGCATGGCGCCGCGCAAGATCGCCGAGGCGATCCAGGCCCATCTGGTACTGCCCGCCGAGGAGCTCGAAGAGGTGGCGATCGCCGGCCCGGGTTTCCTCAACCTCCGCTTTTCCCGGGGTCACTGGTGGCGGCGGCTCCAGGCCATCCACGCCGCCGGCGACCGGTTCGGGCGCCTCGCCGACGGCCACCGCGGTCGCGTGCTGCTGGAGTTTGTGTCCGCCAACCCCACCGGGCCGATGCACATCGGCCACGGCCGCGGCGCGGTGGTGGGCGACGTCCTCGCGCGCCTGCTGACGGCGCGGGGCTTCGACGTGGCGCGGGAGTACTACGTCAACGACGCCGGCAATCAAGTGCGTACCCTGGCCCGGTCGATCTGGATCCGACTGCGCCAGGCGTGTGGCGAGGCGGTGGCGCTGCCCGAGGACCACTACCCGGGCGACTATGTCCAGGAGATCGCTGCGGCGTGGCGGGCCGCACACGGCGACGGCCTCGCCACCG
>JASFUG010000286.1:0-4367 GCA_050050395.1 Nitrospirota bacterium | reverse complement strand
GAGGTGGCGCTCCCGGACCTCGACCTCCGGCAGCTTCGGCAGGATACCCAGCACCTCCATCCCCACGTAGCGCTCGATCGCGGTGCGCAGCTTGGCCTCGTGGCGCTCGCCCCCTACCTGGTTGAGGAGCACGCCGGCGATGTGTATGTCCGGCTCGAAATCGCGCAGGCCGAGGAGTAGTGGGGCGATGCCGCGGGTGATACCGCGACAGTTGACCACCAGCAGCACCGGCGTCCCGGTGCGCCTCGCCAGGGCGGCCGACGAGTCGCTGCCCTCAGGATCGACCCCGTCATGAAGGCCGATGTTGCCCTCGATGACGGCGAAGTCTGCATCGCTGCTTGCCGCTGCGAGGGTGGGCGCGATGCCGTGGTCACCCATGAAGAAAAAGTCCAGGGTGCGGCAGTCGCGGCCGCTGGCCAGGGTGAGCCACATGGGATCGATGAAGTCCGGTCCCTTCTTGAAGGGTTGCACCGTCGCCCCCGCGTCGCGCAGCGCCGCGCACAGACCGATCCCGACCATGGTCTTCCCGGACGAGCGGTGGGCCCCGGCGATCAGCAGGCGGGGCAGGGCGTGGTCGGCCATCGGCGTTCAGCCGTCGGCGACTGCCTTTTCGAGAGCCGCCTCGATCAGCTGCTCGGCGGCGTCGAATCGGCCCGCGGCCACTTCCTCCAGAAGGGGGCCTTCGAGCAGGCCGGTGAAGAACCGCCCGCGGGCCTCGGCCGTGGCGAGCCGAGCCCGTGCCCGTGGTCGGTACCGGCCGAGGAGTTCGGCCAGCCTGCCGACCCGGCGGGGTAGGGCCGCCGCCACGACCCGGCGCAGGTAGCCGGCGAGGGCCGGGCTCTGACCATCGGTGGAGATCGCCACCAGCACCGGGTCGTCACGCACGATCGACGGCACATAGAACGAGCAGTCCTCCGGCCGGTCGACCGCGTTGATGAAGATCCTGCGCCGCTCGCACTCGGTGGCGAGGCGGCCGTCCACTTCGGGTACCCCGGTGGCGCTGATCACCAGCCACACGCCATCCAGGTGGTGCGGGGCGACCTCCTCGCGCAACAGGCGGACGCGCCCCGCGGCGGCCAGTTGCTCGATCTCCGGGTGGACATGGGGCGCGACGACGGTCACGGCGGCACCGCTGTCCAGCAGCGCATCGATCTTGCGCGCCGCGATCGGTCCCGCGCCGACGACCAGGACGGCGCGGCCGGATAGGCGCAACATCACGGGGTAAGAGGGGCTCAAGACCGTCTCCAGCTAGGTCGTCGGCAGACGCCCGGCAGCGTTGGAGACTGCCCGCCGGGGCGCTGTCTTGGCAAGGATGTCACCGTGTTAGGTGCCCGCTACCAAGGGGTGCAGGGCGGACTGGCAGCGATCCCCCTGCGACGTGCCGCGTCGCTGGAGCTCGGCGGTCAGGTGGCGGTAGGCTCGCTGTTTGTCGTGGCACCATGGCTCGGAGAGCAGCAGGGCGGGCGGTGCGTCTCCCACCAGGCGCTGCACGGCCACACCCGGCGGGGTACGTTCCAGGAAGTCCGCGGCCCACGAGATGTAGGTGGCGAAATCGGGCAGGTGCAGGCGACCCGCCCGGTGTGCCTCGGCCAATGTGGTGCCACGCACCACATGGAGGTTATGCAGCTTGACGCCGTGAAATGGGTAGCGTGCCAGGGTGGTGGCGGTCTCCCGCACCTCACCGCGCCCCTCGCCCGGCAGGCCGAGGATGACGTGGAGGCAGAGATCAAACCGCCGGTCTGAGCAGCGCTCCAGGGCCGTCACGGTGTCCCGCCACGAGTGGCCGCGGCGGATCTTCCGCAGGGTGCGGTCGTGAATCGACTGGATGCCGATCTCCAGCGTGACGTGGGTTTCGGCGGCGAGGTCGTCCAGCAGGTCGACCACCGCCGGCTCGAGGCAGTCGGCACGGGTGCCGATCGCCACGCCCACCACGTCCGGCTCGTTTTCGAACGTGCGATACAGCCGTTCCAGTTTCTGCACCGGGCCGTCGGTGTTGGAATACGCTTGGAAGTAGACGAGGTAGTCGGTCGCACCGTAGCGCCGCGCGAGGTAACGGCGGCCGCGTTCGAACTGCCGGCGCAGATCGAGACGCTCTCCCCGCGAGCCCGCTGAAAAGGCCGCATTGTTGCAAAACGTGCAGCCCAGGTGGCCCTTCCTGCCATCGAGGTTGGGGCAGGTAAAGCCCGCATCGACACACAGCTTGCGCACCCGCCGCGAGAAGCGCTCACGGAGGTAGCGGGAGTAGGGATAGAACGGCAAGCTGAGGGCTGCGGGGTCGGTCATCACGCGGCGCGTGCGGTGGCTTCGGCGGTCGCGGGTGGACTGGTGCAAATCTTGCAAGATTAGCATCAAGGGAGTGGTTTCCACCCGACATTTTCTCTGGAGCGCACGATGCAATTCACCCGTGCCACCGAATACGCCGCCCTCGGAGTTCTCCACCTCGCCACCCTCGACGAGGGCACGGTGGTGAGTACGGAGGAGATCGCCCACCAGCGCTCGGTCCCGGCGAAGTTCCTTGCCGGGGTCACCCGTGATCTGGTGCGGGCGGGTATCATCAGCGCGCACCGTGGCCGCAACGGCGGCGTCTCGCTTGCGCGGCGTCCCCAAGACGTGACGCTACGTGACATTTATGAGGCGGTCGAGGGCAAGATGCAGGTCGCCGAGTGCATGCGCCCCAACCCGAACTGCAGCGCCCTGGGTGACTGCGCCCTGCAAGGGGTATGGGCCGAGCTCCAAGATCAGCTGCTCGGGGCCATGGAGAAGGTGACCTTTTCCGACCTGGTGGAACGTGAAAGAGAGCTCCGCGCGACAAACGTGGACGCTGTCTAACGCCCATGGAGACCGTCACCACGCGGGACAAGATTCCCCAAGGTGATCGGTCAGACGAGGCGAAATATCCCGATCAAGATACTACGGCTTTCAAGAAAGAGGAGGAGCGAAAACAGCGTCATCGAGACCGCCAAACGTAAAGGTTCGGTCTTGCGAAGAGCGTCTCCATGCGGCACGCTACCCCGCCGTCTGGTGGCCTCCTTCCGTGCTGGCGGAGAGTGCGCACTCGGGCGGCAGCGCGTGGTTGTGGGAGTGTGTAATCATACATTCCCACTCAGGTTTGGATGGACAAATCCATAACGAGAAGGAAGCGCGATGAAGTTCGGAATCTTGGTCCTTGAGGGGCCCTATAACCATCAGGCGGGGGATAGCGCCTACCAGTTCGCGGTCGCGGCCTTGGAGGCCGGCCATCACATTCAGGGGATCTTCTTCTACCACGACGGCGTGTTGAACGTGGACAAGTTCATGGAACCCCCCCAGGACGACCGGAACATTGCCAACCGCTGGTCCGAGCTGGCGGAAAAGCACAACGTCGAGATGATCGCATGCATCGCCGCAGCCAAGCGACGCGGCATCACGCCGGAGGTGCTGGTGGACGGCGTGCGCATCGATGGGCTCGGACAGCTTAGCGAGATCTGTATCGAGGCCGATCGCCTCATCACCTTTGGAGACTGATTGCCATGGCGGAAGAGCAAAAAGCCAAGATCATGTTTGTCTGCCGCCAGGCTCCCCATGGGTCGATCTACGCCTACGAGGGGCTGGAGGTGATGCTCATCTTCGGTGCGTATGAGCAGGAATACGCGGCCGTGTTCATGGATGACGGGGTGTACGACCTGAAGAAGGGGCAGGACACCACCGAGCTTGGGGTCAAGGAATTCGCCACCACCTACCGGGTGATGGAGGACTACGGGATCGAGACCATCTACGTCGACCGCAAGTCCTTGGAGGAACGGGGCCTGACGGAAGACGACCTGCTCATTCCAGTGCAGGTGGTGGATCGAGAGGTGATCTCCCAGGCGATGGGCGAGCAGGACGTCCTGCTCCCCTTCTAACCACGACCACTCGCGAGGAGAACGATCTTGCTGCACACCGTGAACAAGTCGCCGTTTGATCGCAGCGCATTGATGAGTTGTTTTGAGACTGCTCGCCCGGAGGACCCCATCTTGCTGTTTGAAGATGGCGTTGTCGGTGCGATGGAGGGCACCAAGTTCGAGCCGATGGTTCGCAAGGCGCTCGAGAGCCACCCAATCTATGCGATTCGTGCTGATCTCAAGCTACGTGGCATCGACAAGCTGATCGATGGCATCAAGGTGTGCGATTACACGTGCTTTGTGTCGCTTGCGGTGGAGCACAGGGTGATGGCATGGCTGTAGGAAGTCGAAGCCCCTCCTAGAGCAGGGGCGGATGTGCGGGATTCGCTAGCGGTAGGATTTCACTGCTGCCGTTGGATTGATTTACGGATGACATCTGATGCTCGGCACAGCATCTGGTTAAGCGGTTCTCGACGATAGAACCGCCAGCGATGTTTTAGGCTCTAA
>JASFUG010000285.1:0-4396 GCA_050050395.1 Nitrospirota bacterium | reverse complement strand
GGTGGCGTTCACTTTCTGGTCACCACAACTCGCGACGGTGCAGTCTACGTTGCATGTAGCCGACTCCCCGCTGTCGTCACATTGCTCGTTGGGGTCGACAAAGCCGTTGCCGCACACCTCCGTCGAGGTACATTCCGCGTTGCAGCCGTCGCCCGATACCTTGTTCCCGTCGTCGCACATCTCGCCGGGATCGATCGTGCCGTTGCCACACGTCTCGAGCTGGCAGTCGGCATCACAGCCGTCGTTGGGGGTGGTGTTGCCGTCGTCGCATTTCTCCCCGAGACCGGCATCGACAAACCCGTTGCCGCAAGTCTCGTCCGAAAGGCAGTCGGCGGAGCAGCCGTCCCCATCGACGTTATTGCCGTCGTCGCACATCTCGCCGGAATCCACGATCCCGTCGCTACACGCCTTCACGGTAAGGTCGAAGGCGGCGTTCCAGCCGGGAAATGCGCCGTCGATCATGGGCGTGCCGATGATACCGTCGGGCTGAGCTGGCTGTCCTGGCGCGACCACAGAGGGGTCCCCGGCGGTGTACGTCTTCATCCCGCCCGAAATCGAGACACTCCAGACCAGCAATACGTCGATGTCCTTGGTCGGACCGTAGTCGAAGAGGATGTGGCCACCGACCTGGCCCGCGCCCACCACCAGGCCGGTGTAGACACCCGCCTGGATGGTGTCGATGGTGTAGGTTCCGGGACCGAACGTGGTGCCGTCGTGGGCGGTCCAGTTGACGCCGAAGAAGGGGGAGGTCGAGGCCACCGAGAAGGCGCCGCCGCCGATGGAGCCCGTCACGTCGGGGAAGGTCCCGACCGTAGTACCAGTGGGCGAACGCATGGTAAACGTCGCCGAGGTGAAGTTCGCCGCCAGCGCTGCACCGGCGGTGGTGGCGACAATTCCGGCGGTGACCATCAGGCCCTTGATCCACTTCATGGGGTTCTCCCTCTCACGATCGGGCTGCCCGTGCCCCCCGCGCGGCTGGCTCTGGCGCCGGTCGGGCGTTGGCAGGCAGGTGGTTTATGGTCTCTCTGGGTGGGGTGAAATCCCTTTTCCGACATCGGCCTCACAAGTTGTGTGGCCAGCGCGCGGTGAGGGTGACCAGTGCCGAGTGGCGCTCGACGTCGGTGGTGCGGGCATCGTCCTGGAAGTCGAGGCGGCGCACCCGGAACTGGGCATCCAGGTAATCGTTGATGTGGTAGGACAGGCCGACCCTGTAGCTGAGGCTGCGGGTGTCTCGCTCGGTCGCCGCCAGGCCGGTGTCCGTCTTGTTGCTGCTGGAGGTCACGCCGGCCGACCACTCCCAGTCCGCCGCAAACCCATTACGGGCGTTCAGCGCGAACGTTCGACGTTCCACGGTCCCCTCGGCACCCGCCGTGGCGGTCAGGTCCTGGCTCGCCGAAAACGAAATGGAACCGCGCTCCAGGGCATAGGTCGCGCGGCCGCTGAAGGTGCCGTTGACGCTGCCGCTGGTCTCCTCGATCTCGACGAAGCCGATGGGGAAGGTGGTGACGTCGAGAGCGACGGCGCGGGTGGTCTGCTCGGTGTGCCGTGCACCGAGCTGGAGTTGCGCCTCGAGCCGCTCGCTGAACTGGTAGCCGGCGCCGCCGGAGACCGCGTAGTTACGGGTGAAGGTGCGGCGCCGCGCGGGGTCACCTAAGGATGGGCTGAAGTCGTAGTCTTGGACGTTGGCGCCGGCAAAGAAGCCGAGGCGCTCCGTAAGACCGAGGGAGCCGTTGATCGACACCGAGTGCAAGAGGTAGTCGGAGTTGCTCGGGTCATCCGACTGGGAATTGTAATTGGTGTAGGTGACGCTGAGCGTGGCACGCTCGGTCGCCAGCCAGGTGAGTGTCGCCTGCGCCTCGTTCGTGGTCCGGAGCTCACGCTGGACGACGATCTCGCCGGCCTCGATCAGGTCGTCGAGGTTGCGGCTCTCGCGCCATTCGTCACTGGCGGAGAGGGTCCATCGTTCGTTGAGCCGCCAGGTCGCGCCGAGCCGGTGGCTCGGGTCCTCTCCGTCGAGGTCGCCATTGTCCAGGTACCGCTCCACCCGCAGCGCGGAGCGGCCCTCGAAGCGCAGATCCTCGCGGTCCAGCCTCCAGCTCAACGAGGGGGTGGCGACGAGCACCGCGTCCTCAATCTTGTCGCCCGCGCTGGCGGTGACGTTGTCGCTGTACTCGGCGCCGAGGGTGACCCCAGGGACCGTCCGCACCTGCCAGGCGCCGTCACTCTCGGCCACGAACAGCAGCATGACGAGAAACGGCCCGGAAAACAGACAGCGCACGGCCCAGGGGCTGACACCACGGCGCACGTCCCTGCCACCGGTCGCGCGGAGCCGGACCGGGACGATCACCACGATGACCCGCGGTTGAAGGGCGGCGACCATGAGGACGGGATCAGTTGCCATGGAATCCGCAGGGCGACGAACGGACGACGCCGGCCCTTGAGGGCGCGCCCCCGCCACGACAAGCCTCTGGTTCGCGTCCCACCAAAACTGCCCCTCCAGCTGTCCCGGTGCAGGTTTGCCCACCAGCGCCCGGGAGCGAAACCGGAGTCGGAAGCTAAGGGATTGCTAACTAAGGTGTCAAGGTCGCCCATGCCCCCTCCGGATGCGCGTACGCCGGCTCGAAACGTACCCGGCCGCGCTGCTCCTTCCCGTCTCGCCGCCCCTCTCCCACCCGGTGGGAGGGAGCTACACCCCGGAAGCCCGCAGAACGTCCCCTCTGCCGGGAGAGGGAAAAGGGGTGCACCGACACCGATCGTGTTCCGCGCTTTCCCGGCCCCTTCGGCGCATGGACCAAGGGATCGACGCTCACGCCGGCGGCAGGGCGAGGATGGTGTCCTGGAGGTCGTCGATCTCCTGGCGGCAGGCATTCACCTTGCGCAGCAGGCGCGCGACCGTGTCGTCCTTCAGCACGTTGACGTGCTCCCCCTGGCCGGCCAGGAAGTGGACCCGCGCGCCGAGCTCCATGAGCGTCAGGTCCATCTCCTTGCGCACCGAGCGGATCACCAGACGCATGCGCCCGATCCGTGTGGCCCGATCGGCCTTCTTGCGCAGCCGCTCCATGCCGTCGAACACGCTCTCGACCCAGCTGGTCTGCGTGGTCTCTGCCATTGCTCCTCCTCGTTCCGTCGCGCACCAAAGCGTGGGCGATTTCATCCGCCCCACCCCGCGGTGTCAACCGGGTCGAGCCGCACATCGGCGCCGTGGCGGACTGAAGTCTGCCCTGCAGATGGCACCGAACATCGCGCCCAACCCGTAGGGCCGAATTCATTCGGCCGACACCGGCGGACCGAGCGCCGCACTGCCCCAGGCATCGGCGCCCGGCGGACTGAAGTCCGCCCTACGGGTGGCACCGGACATCGCACCCAACCTGTAGGGCCGAATTCATTCGGCCGGCGCCAACGCCCCGTGCAGCCCGGCTGGCGGGTTGAAACCCGCCCTACAGTGGTGGGCATCTCACCCTCCCTCCACCAACCCCAGGCGATCGCCCCACAGGCGCAGGGCGCGGGCGATCTCGTCGCCGGTGATGCCGGCCTCCAGGCGGTGAGCGGCAGTCTGGCGGGCGAGCAGGAAGTGCTCTCGGTCGCGGATCGGGTCGGCGAAGCGCAGCCCCATGTCGCCCCACTGCCGGGTCCCGGTGATCTCCCCCGGGCCGCGCTGGACGAAGTCCGCCTCGGCCAGCTTGAAGCCGTCGCTCTCCGCCTCGAGGATCGCCATCCGCTCGAGGGCCGCCTTGCCCGCCTCCGCCCCGCCCTCCCCCACCATGAGCACGCAGTAGCCCGGGGCGTTGCCGCGACCGACCCGGCCGCGGAGCTGGTGGAGCTGGGCGAGACCGAACCGCTCCGCGTGCTCGACGATCATCACCGTCGCGTTGGCGACGTCGACCCCGACCTCCACCACGGTGGTAGCCACCAATATCTGGGTCTCGCCCGCGGCGAAGGCGGCCATCACCCGCTCGCGCTCCTCGGCGGCCAAACGACCATGAACCAGTCCGACCCGGAAGCCGCGGAACGGACCCGCCTCCAGCTCCTCGGCCATGCGCGTGGCGGAGCGCGCCGACTCGTCCGTCTCCCGCTCCACCGTGGGATAGACGAAGTAGACCTGGTGGCCCGCCTCGATCTGGCGCCGCACACCCGCGTAGAGCCTGGCACGAGCCTTCTCGCGCCGCACCACGGTCTCCACCGGCCTGCGGCCCGGCGGCAGCTCGTCGAGCACCGAGAGGTCGAGGTCGCCGTACAGGGTGAGGGCGAGGGTGCGTGGGATCGGGGTGGCGGTCATGGCCAGGAGGTGGGGCGCGGCGCCCTTCTCCACCATCCGTAGCCGCTGGGTGACGCCGAACCGGTGCTGCTCGTCCACCACCGCCAGCCCCAGGTCGCGGAACGCGACCTCTTCCGAAAA
>JASFUG010000284.1:0-4398 GCA_050050395.1 Nitrospirota bacterium | reverse complement strand
CGCCCAGACCTTTCTGCTGCTCACCGTCGCCATCGCGTACAGTTTTTCCCTGGAGCGATCCCGCCGGGAGCACCACTCGATCAACGCCTCTTTGGCCGTGCGACGGCTATCCATCGTCGCGCTCGCGGTCATCTTCGTCCAGTTGATCCTCGGCGCCTTGATGCGCCACACCGCGTCCGGCCTCGCGATCCCCGATTTTCCATTGGCCGCGGGACACCTCATCCCCGCCTTCGACGAGCCGACACTTTCGCAGATCAATGCGATGCGCTTCGACATCGGCCTGAAGCCGGTGACCATGGGCCAGGTCGCAATCCATTTCGCACATCGCCTCGGCGCCCTGTGCGTCGCGGTGGCGGCCGTCGCCACCACTGCCGTTGCCCTCCGCTCCGCGCACACCCCACGCAGGGTCGTGACGACGGTCATGGCGCTTGATCTCCTGGTCGTCGTGCAGGCGACCCTCGGCGCCTTCACCGTGTGGAGCCGGAAGGCCCCGTACATCACGAGCTTCCACGTCCTCACCGGTGCGATGGTCCTCGGCACCGCCATGTTACTCGTGCTGAGGAGCCATCCCATCACCCTTTCCGGGCTCAGGCGTGGGGAGCGGCGCCCGCCCACTCCCGCCAGCGTCACCCTACCCGGCGCGCATCAGGCGCCAGGCTAGCCGGAGTCGCTGGCGACATGGGTCGCCGACCAGAAAGACGCACCCGTCCCATGGACGGGTGCTTTTGCTCCGACTCCGTCGCAAGGTAAGGCAGACAATGATTATCAAGTCCTACCTCGGACTCACCAAACCCCGGATCGTATCGATGGTCCTGGTGACGGCGTCCGTCGGCTACTACCTCGGCGGCCAGGGTTTCGGCGACTGGATTCGCCTCGCCCTCGCCCTGCTCGGCATCGCCATGGGATCCGCTGGCGCCGCAGCGCTGAACGCATACCTCGAGCAAGAATATGATGCGCAGATGGTGAGAACCCGCAACCGAGGCATTTCCGCGGGAGTGATCGCCCCCGCGCGCGCATTGATGTTCGGAACTCTCCTGGCGATCACGGGAGTCCTGCTCCTGGCGCTCACGGTTAACCTACTCACCGCGTTCCTGGTTCTGTTGGCCGCCTTTCTGTACGTGCTGGTCTACACGCCGATGAAGCGCCTCACCTGGCTGAACACCTCGGTGGGGGCGATCCCCGGCGCGATCCCTCCCCTTGCCGGCTGGGCCGCCGCCACCGGCCATCTGGAACCGCGCGCATGGATCCTGTTCGCCATGCTGTTCATCTGGCAGCACCCCCACTTCTATGCGATTGCCTGGATGTACCGGGACGACTACCGCAGGGCGGGCTTCAAGATGTTGCCTCCGAACGACCCCAAGGGAGCGCGGGCCTTCCGTCACATCCTGATCTACTGTGCCCTGCTACTCATCGTCTCCCTGCAACCGACGAGCACGGGGCTCACCGGCTCCTTCTATATCTGGGGCGCCGGCGCCCTTGGATTTGTCTTCGGTCTCTTCGGCTGGAACCTCGCCCTGTCGGGCGCCGTGAACGATGCACGCCGCATGGTCAAAGCGTCCGTGGCCTACCTCCCTCTCTGGCTCGTCTTGACGATCGTCGACACGCTGCCGTGAACCCGGCTGCGCGAGGATCCACCGCTGCCGAACCGACGATGCGCCACGGCCACCTACGTGGCCGATCGCGCGGTCGTGGTCCGCTGACGTCGACGACGTGGTCTCTCGGATAGAAATGGGTACCCTGCGCCAGGCTGGCGGGCCGAACCATGAAGTCCGCACGTCCCTCGAGTCGCGCCGCGCCACGATGAACACCATTTCCAGCCACGGCCTACCGTCGCACGATGCACCACACCACGTAGCACGAGCCTGATCCCCATGCGCCGCAAAGCGTCCCTCGCCATCCTGTTCAGCGTCGTCATCATCGACCTGGTCGGGTTCGGGATCGTGATGCCGGTGCTGCCCTTCTACGCCAAGTCGTTCGGCGCGAGTGCCACGATCCTCGGCCTCCTCTTCACCAGCTACTCGGGGGCACAATTCCTGTGTGCGCCGCTGTGGGGGAGGCTCTCCGATCGCATCGGTCGGCGCCGGGTGATCCTCCTCACCGTCTCCGGCACCGCCCTGTCGCTGCTCTTCCTCGGTCTGGCACAGTCCCTCGCCAGCCTCTTCGCCGCACGCCTCCTCGCCGGCGCGTTCGGCGCGAACGTGAGCGTCGCCTCGGCCTATGTGGCCGACATCACCCACGAGTCCGAGCGCACTCGCTGGATGGCCATGATCGGCGCATCGTTCGGGATCGGCTTTGTCCTCGGGCCGGCGATCGGCGGCCTCTTGGCCCCCCTCGGTTACCACGTACCGATGTTGGTCGCCGCCGCCCTCGCCGCCATCAATCTCACATTCGCCACCTTCACACTGAGAGAGCCTGAACGGCACGTTGCCACGGCGGTCTCCGACGACGGTCCGCGAAACCGCTGGGAGGTGTTGCGGGATCCACTCTTGCTGCGCCTGTGCATCGCATACTTCGCCTTCTCCGTTGGCGTGACGCAGCTCGAGGTCGTGTTCGCCTATTTCATGAAGGATCGCTTCGCCTTCGACGCGCGGGATTTCGCCCTGCTGCTCGTCGCCATGGCGATCGTGATGGGCGCGATCCAGGGCGGAGGGATGAAGGTACTCGCGGCGCGCTTCGGCGAGCGCACCCTGGTGGTCACCGGCAGCCTGCTGCTGGCAGTCGCGTTCCTCCTCATCCCGTTTACTCCAGCGCTCGGGCTGCTCTTCGTGGTTCTCGCCGTGGCCGCGGTCGGCCGCGCCATCACCCAGCCGCCCCTCATGAGCCTCGCGTCCCACGCAGCGACCGCGAAGACGCGGGGTGTGGTGATGGGCACCTTCCAGTCGAGCGCGTCGCTGGCACGCGTGGTGGGCCCCCTCGCGGCCGGCCTGTACGACATCTATCCGGTGGCCCCATTCCACCTCGCCGGCGGCCTCCTCCTGGTGGTGGCATTTCTCGGGACCGCCCTGCCCGTGCGGATGGGCGAAGCTCAACAAGGAATCTAGCCGGCATGGACCTGTCCTTTCTGCCAACCGTGAATGCCGGCCTCAACGCCGTGGCCACCGGCCTGCTGGTGGTGGGCCGCCGCCGCATAAAGGCAGGCATGGTCGCGGCGCACCAGCGCATCATGATGGGTGCCTTCGCGACCTCCAGCCTGTTCCTGGTCTTCTACGTGATTCACAAGGCGTCGCGCGGGTTCCAGAACACCACCTTCAACATGCACGGTCCCCCGAAGGTCGCGTATCTGGCCATCCTCTTCTCGCACCTCACCCTCGCAATGGCCGTCCCCCCCCTGGCCATCGCCCTCATCGTCTTTGGCCTACGCGGCCGGATCGACCGCCACCGACGCCTGGCGAAGATTGCCTGGCCTATCTGGATGTACGTCTCGGTGACCGGGGTCGTCATCTACCTGCTGCTTTACCATTTCAATCCACCGCCTGCGTGACGCGGGGCAAGGCGGCTAGACGATCGCCGCCAGGCGACCGGCTTGCGGGGCGATCTTCCCGGCCGCCTTGTCCCCGTCCGGACCGTGTGACAGGGTGCCCGCGATGCAGACCGTGGAGACCCTTGCCCTTGCCACTCTGGGGGTGACCGGCTCGGTCCACTGCTTGGGCATGTGCGGGGCCTTCCCGCTCACCGTCGACCACGGAGTTGCCGGCCCGAGCCGCCTCGGCGCCCAGCTCCTGTACCACCTGGGCAAGACCACCTCCTACCTGTTCCTCGGCGCCTGGGCCGGCTGGGCCGGCTTCATGCTCCAGCGGGTGCTCCCGGGCCGGCTCGCCACGACGATCCTGGCGGCCGCGGCGGCCCTTCTGATGGGAATCATCGCGCTCCAGATCCTCGGCGTGCTGCGCCTGCCGGCGCTCGATGGTCTCGCCTCCGTATTCGGTCATCTCCTCGCACCCCTCCTTGCCCTGCGGCCAGCGAGTCGCGGGCTGCTCGTCGGCGTGGTGAACGGCTTCCTGCCCTGTCCCCTGGTTTACGCATTCGTCGCCAAGGCGGCACATCAGGCGCGGCTCCTCGACGCCCTGGCCACCATGGCCATTCTCGGCCTGTCCACGATTCCCGCGCTCGTGGCGACGGCCGTGGTAGGCCGACCGATCACTGCCGCCATCCGCGCCCGGGCGTACCGCCTTCTCGGGGTCCTGCTCCTGCTGTTCGCGTTCTATACCGGCTGGCGCGGCGTCGCGCCGTGGCTGGGCATCGAGCACCACCATCACCACGGGATGAGCCATGCGACCGGTATGGCCGGAGAGGTGCCGGCGACCGGGGGCCAGATGCACGGCCCCGCAGCCGCAGTGAGCCATGGCGGTTGAACGCTGCTCGCAGTGCGACCTCCCGGTCCCCGCGCGCCCGTTGCGG
>JASFUG010000283.1:0-4402 GCA_050050395.1 Nitrospirota bacterium | reverse complement strand
GGCCGTCTGCGGGACCTGGCGCCGACGCGCGATGCCAAGGAGGTCGTGCTCACCGCCGACCGCCAGGCGACCCACGGCCGGGTCATCGGGGTGCTGGATCGCATCCGCCGCGCCGGCCTCTACCGGCTACGGATCGAGGCGGTCGAGCCCGCCCCGCCGTAGCCGCATCCGTCGCGCCGTCCGCAGCCGGGGCGCGGACTGCTCGACGCAGACATGGAGAGGCGCAGCAAAGGCGGCCATCAGATGCGCTCCGCGCGCGATATGGGCGCCAGGGACCGCCGGTGGACGTGATCGGGCTCGGAATGGTCGCGGATGGTGTGCACGTGACGGATCAGCCGGCGCGCTCCCCCTCGTCGGCGTCACCGTTGCAGCCAGTCACCGCATGGGCCCAGTCGAGGATGGCGGCGACGCGGGGAACGAGGAGGCCACGCGCGTGGTCATAGCCTAGCCAGCGGCACTCGTGGTGCTCCGGCCGGCCAAGCTCGGGACTGGTCGGGAGGTGGATCTCGACCTGTTCGCTCTCCGCCACGTAATAGCGTGCGATCTTGCCGCGGCCGTACGGAGGCGTCTCCAAGAATATCGGTCCCCAGCGAAACCCGAGGCGCACCAGGCCCGCCTCTTCCCGTGCCTCGCGGCAGGCCGCCTCCATGGGATCCTTTCCGGGCTCCACCAGGCCCTTCGGGAAGTCCCAGTACCGATAGGCGCGCAGCAACAGGTACCGGCAGCCATTCGCCCTAAAGTGCACGACGACAACACCAGCAGAGAGCACGTGAGAGCTCATGCCGCAATTTTCCCACGAGGATGACGAACCGCCGTGTGCGCGGAAACACTTCGCCTGCGCTAATCCGCTCTCCGACTAGCTCACGCCGTGCGCCTCGTCCATCCGCTTGCGTAGCTTTTCCGCCCAGTGGCGGAAGGCCTCGTGGACGTGGCCCCAGGTCGTCACCCCGGTGTGGACCTTGAGCTTCGTCCCGACGCGGCGATCGATATAGGCTGCGAGCCGCTCGTGGGTCTGGGCGTCGAGAAACTCGGCCTCCATCACCGCCTGACCGACGAACAGGTGGGTCCCCGTGGTGGCCCGCGTCGCCAGCGATGCCCAGCGTCCCACCGGCACCACGGTGGTCGCCATGTTCAACGCCGGCTTGGTCGCCACGACGTCGGTGAGGGCCGCCCGGATGCGCAGCACCCCCGGGCCCGGTGCCTCCACCACCGGGTAGGCATCGGCAAGCGCCGCCACGACCGCCGCGCGGAAGTCGTCCGCGAGCGTCTTCAGCTCATCCGGATGAATCCCCCGGTAGTCGGAGTCCGGGCTGTACCAGATGACGACGGGATCGATCATCACCTTGTCGTACGCCCCCAGATCGAGTCCCGCCCGGCGATACACCAGCGCACCGCTGCCGTCCGGTGCCTCATCGAACTCCGGATATCCCTCGAGGAATCCCGACTGCACCGGTCGTTTCGTCGCGCAGGACACGCAAAGCGCGAGCGCGAGGGCGCCGACCACCACTTGGCTGGCATGCAAGTACGTCATCGCAATCTCCTCTTGACGGTGCTGAGGCCCCGGCTGTGCGCAGGGCGCGGAAACTCAGCCGCCGCGCTCGACCTCGGCCGCCACCAGTCGCTCGGTGGTGGGTACGCGCGACACGATAACGACCGGGCACAGGAGGAGGGCTGCGACCACGGCCTTCAGGGCGTTGTGCTCGATCACGAAGACCACCGAGGCGCCGCCGACCACGACGATGGAGGCGAGGGCGATCGCCTTGGACCGCCGCGACATGCTCCGCGTCTCGCGCCAATCCCGGATCATCGGGCCGAAGACCCGGTTGCCCAGGAGCCACTGGTAGAACCGCTCCGAGGACCGCGCGAAACACGCCGCGGCGAGGAGCAGAAACGGAGTCGTCGGAAGCCCCGGCAACGCGATACCAACCGCTGCCAGACCGACGCACAAGAAACCGAGGACGATGAGGAGTGCTCTGACCATGGGCTCACGGGATTTTTCGGCGACTCTTCACGCCGCCGCGACAAAAAACCTAGGCGGCCGCCGGCGAGCACGCAACCTCGCGTCCGCCGACCGGAACGACGGCCGGCTCGGCACCCCTGTCAGAATCCGAGGGCGTTCATCAGGGCGAGAACGTCACGGACGTCGAGCAGGTCGTCGCCGTTGAGATCGCCCGCGATGAGCTCCGCGCCGGTCGGCATTGCCAGCCCTTCCACCAGGCGTACCAAAACCAACAGATCGGCCACGTTGAGCATCTGGTCAGTCATGCCGCGAGGAGCGAGATCTCCCAGCATAGTGCACACCGGAAAGTCCGGATCGCAGGCGTCACCGATCCCATCGCCGTCGCAGTCGGACTGATCGGCGTTGGCCACCAGGGGGCAATTGTCGCTGGTGTCGGGCTCGTCGTCCCCGTCGTCATCGAGGTCCTCGATCAGCCCGGTGGTGGAATCTTCCTCCGTGTAGCCTGGATTCCAATCGTCAGGATCGCCGTCGCCATCGGTGTCCACCGACGCCGCCGGGTCCAGGGGGAAGGCGTCCGTCCCGTCCGGTACGCCGTCATCGTCGTCGTCCTCGTCGCAGGCGTCACCCGCGCCGTCACCATCGGTGTCCACCTGCGCCGGGTCCGCCACGGCGGGGCATACGTCGTCACCGTTGAGAATGCCGTCGTCGTCGCGGTCGATACCGAACAGGGTCCCGGTACCCAGGGGCACGGCGGTGAAGGTCAGGGCCGTGGCGAACGACTGGACCAGATCGCGCACCGCCGTCTCGCTCAACGGCGCCTCGGCCGCCTTGTCCGTCTCGAAGGTACCGTCCGCCAGCCGGCGCCCACTGCGGGACTCCCCCGCGATCACCCCGCTCACCACCAGGTCGCAGTCGCCGGCCGCGGCGCGGGCGATGAGCAGGTCCAGCCGCGGGTCGGTGACCGCCCGGTTGGCGCTGGTCGAGGTGATCTGCTGACCGACGACCGGCTTGAGGTTGCTGTCGTACGCGAGAAGGAATTGCTCGACCTGGCGACGCTGGGAATCACCGCCGGGGAAACTGAACGCCGCTGCATTGAGAAACCGGAACACGCTGTCCGTACTGCCGTCGTGCAGGAAGCCAAAGCCGCGAATCTGGTCGCCCGTGTGGCCGTTGTCCCCGGCATTGAAGAAGGGCACGGCCGGCATGCCGAACATGCCCGCCTTGGTGTAGAGGTTCCGCAAGTGGGCGACCTTGAGAAACTGGGTCTCCAACTCGAAGGTGCTCCGACCGTCGGTCCCGAAGAATCCGTTGGGCGGATCCAGGACGTGACAGCCGTTGCAGTTAAACACCCCGTCGCTGACCGGCCCGAAATAGAAATCGTGCCCCGCCAGCTGGTCCGTGGTGAGGCTATCGTCGAGGTTACGGATCGGGTTGGGCGGCAACGTCACCTGCAGGATGAAGTCGGTGAAGAGCTGCATCTGCGCGTCGGAGATCGGCACCGCTGCGCCGTTCAGCCCCTCGAAGGCGACGATGAACTTCTTGAACGCCAGCCCCTCGTTGAAGGTGCCCCCGTCCGGCTGCACACTCGCCTCGTCGTTGCCGCCGGTACGGTCGCCACGCCAGTGCATCGGACCGTGGCCGGCGAGGCCACGCAGGGTCTGGGTCGTCATCGGCCCCTTCATGGGATGGTAGTCCTCACCGGGGAAGCCGCCACCGCCGCCGATGAGGAAGGGGCCGGGATTGTTGATTACCGTCCCGGTGGGATCCCCCAGGTCCCAACCCAGGCTGTCAAAATCGCCGTCGACGTGGCAGCTGGCGCACGCCACCTCGCCGTTGCTCGACGTCAGGTTGGCGTCGTAGAGGAAGCGCCGGCCGTCCACCACGCTAGCGGGCTCGGGGTTGTGCAGGGCGTAGTGACCGACCTCGCTCTGGCTGACCGTGTCGAGGATCGAGATACCATTGTCGAACCGCGTGGTCACGTACAGCCGGCTCCGCGCCTCGTCCAGGACCATGCCGGACGGTCCGCCGCCACTGACCGCGATGTGGCTCGCCGCGGAGGGCACGAAGCTGTCGTCGTCGATCTGTGCGGTGGTGAACACGCCGACCTCGTCCGAGCCCTTGGCCGCCAGATAGAGGGTGGCGCCGTCGCCGGACAGCACCACGCTACGCGGCAGCCCCAGGCTCGCCTCCTTGGTGCCGGCCGGGGCCGGCCGCACGTCGTAGTCGATGTGTTTGTTGAGGTGACGTGGGATGACGCTGCCGGTGGCCGGATCGATGATCGACAGGCGGGTCTCGTGAAGATGACCCTGCACCGTGGAGGTGGGATCACCCGGATCCCGGCTGCCCTCGAAGCGCACGTGGTTGACGGCCTCGGTGTTCGAGACGTAGACCTTGCCGGTCACCGGGTGCACCGCCATGTCGAACAGCACGGTGCCCACGTGG
>JASFUG010000282.1:0-4420 GCA_050050395.1 Nitrospirota bacterium | reverse complement strand
ATCGACGCCGCCAGCTCCGCCGTGCCTTGGCTGATCCGGCCCGCACGCCGGTCGAGGAGCGCCAGACGAAACGGATCGTCGGCGTCGCCCTTCACCGTGGCAAAGTTGCAGCGGAAGCCGATGTCGCCAAGTTCGATGTCGAGGCCGACACCGGCGGCCTCCAGCAGCCCGCGCGGCAGGAGCTCGTCGGGAGGGGAGAGGCCGAAGAGGATGCCGATCCCCACCTCGGTTCCCACCGCGACCCCCGGATAGAGGGGGTCGACCAGGCCGACGATGCCTGCAGCAGCGAGGCGGTCGAGGTTGGGCGTGGCGGCGGCCTCCAGCGGAGTGCAACGGTCCAGCTCCCGAACCGGGCGGTCACCGACCCCGTCGAGGATGATCATCACGCCTTGATGGTGGTGGCTCATGGGTTCAACGGATTTCTGCGCGCGACGTTGCCCGGTCTCCGGCGAGACTTCGGAGCTAGAGCTTTTCTGGGTCCGGGGGGTGCACGCGAGCCAGATCCGCCGTCACCAGATCGATCACCGCCTGCACCGTCTCCGCCAGCTTGTCGCTGGAAACAATGGGAATGCCGGCCTGGTCCGCGCACTCCAGCATGTAGGACTGGATCTCCCAGATCTCATCGAAGTACTTGAGGTAGCGTTCGCGGCGGCGGTGCGGCGCGGCGTCGGTGCGTCTACCATACCGCTCGCGCAGCTCCTCCTTGTCGAGAGTCGCGAGCATCACGGGCACCACGACGGCCGACTCCCGGAACGGCTCCAGATCGAGGCGCGGGGAAAACACGTGGATGCCGTCGAGGACCACGTGGACCATCTCGGTGACGGCACGGCGCAGGGTCGCCTGGATGGCGATCTTGACCGCCGCGAACTGCGCCTCGAACCCTTCGATCACTCTGTCGCGGCTGGTCTCGCCGGGCAGCGCCTCCCAGGCATTATAGGTCGAGCGGTACAGGACCGGCATGAGCTCCGGGGAAAGCATGAGGCGCATCACCTCACGCAGCATGTCGGTGGACTGTGACCGGACCAGGCCGAGGCGATACCCGACCTCCGCCGCCACCGCACTCTTCCCACTGCCGGTAGCCCCGCCGATCAGCAGGATCAACGGCTTTCCGCTGCGATGGAACCGGCGCCACACCAGGTAGGCGTCGGCGTCCTCCACGCCGCAGTACTCGCGGATCACCTCGTACGTCTTGCGCCGCAGGTCGAGGGAGTTGATCTCCAGCTGGCCCTCCGCCTCCAGCTGCTGCTCGATGGCCAGGGTGATGCGGTGCGCGGTCGGTGGATCGATGGCGCACGCCTGCAGGGAGCGGGCCAGGGTGGAGACCACGAACGGCGTCGTCCTGCCATCCATCACCACCTGGATCGGTGACTCAGCGACCGGACCGGCCTCGTACCGCTGCCGCAGCTCCGGACCGTGGAGCCGTTCCAGGAGGTCGGCAACCCGGCCGCGGAGCTCGTGGGCCGCGATCTCCGGCACCCGGTGGAGCTCGTCCCGCATCGTGGAGGCGATCGCGTAGGCGTCTTTGAAGCTCAGGCCGATGTCGACCAACGACTGGGTAAGGAGGCCGCGCAGGAACGGGATTCGGTCGCCGCGGCGACGGTACGTGACGGTGGTTCGGGCCATGGGGGTCGAGGGGAGGGGCTAGGGATCTAGGAATGGTGCCGGCCTTCGGCCGGCGATCAGTTGTTCGCGGGTGACATCCAATGACGCCTCAGCCAGCCCGAAGGGCTGTTCTTCCCTCGCCCCCCAGACACTCGCTTGAAGCGACTCCGATCAAACAGCCTGGAACGTCGCTTCGCGTCCGGATGACAGTGCTCGATCGTACGGGCAAACTGTGAAGAGGCCAACCTTCGCCGCGCCCCAAGGATCGCCCACCACGGTTGTGCATGACCGGACAATCGCATCGGCATCGTCTGGCCACCGCATGGACTGCAACCTGCACGATCGACACGCCATCTGCCTCGCCGCCTCGCGGGGTCTCGGTTACGCCTGCGCCGAGGCCCTGGCCGCGGAAGGCGCACAGATCTCCCTCGTCTCCCACGATCCCAAGGCGCTCCAGTCCGCCGCGCACCGCCTGGAGGAGCGCTTCGCCCACCCCGTCGCGACCCGGGCACTGGACGTCAGCGATCCCGCCGCCCTGGAGGCGGCACTGGAGGCGCTCGCCACTGCCCCGTGCGACATCCTCGTCACCAATTGCGGCGGCCCGCCCATCGGCCCTTTCGCCGGCCACTCTCTGGATGCGTGGCAGGCGGCCTTCGCCGCCCAGCTACTCAGCGCGACGGTGGCGTGCCGGCGGCTGGTGCCGGCCATGGCTCGCCGCGGATGGGGACGCGTGGTGATGATCGGCTCCCTGGTGATGCGCGCGCCGCTGGCCGGCTTCGCCCTGTCCAACGCCCTGCGGCCCGGGCTCGCCGGCCTCGCCAAGACCCTTACCCTGGAGTATGCAGCAGCAGGAGTGACCGCCAACGTCGTCTGTCCGGGCTTCACGGCGACCCGCCGGATCCAGGACGCCGCGGCGCACCTCGCGGAGGAGCGCGGTGTTGCGGTGGACGCGGTGGTCGCCGAGTGGACCGACCGGATCCCGGTGGGCCGCCTAGGCCAGCCCGAAGAGATCGGGACCCTGGTTGCCTACCTCGCCTCCGACCGGGCCGCGTTCATCACCGGCCAGTCGATCCTCATCGACGGCGGCCAGTGCCCCGGCATCTAGCAGCTCGACAGCGAGCACATCACGGTAGCCAGTCTACGATGTGCTCGAACAGCGCCTCGTCCGTCACACCCTCCTCTACCACGACGCGTCCTCGTACCGAGACGCCGGCCGCGTGGACGGCCTCCGGGTCCCCCGAGATCAGGGGGTGCCACGGCGGCAGGCCGCGGCCCTCGGCGAGGCGCCGGTAGGCGCAGGTCTCAGGGAGCCACGGCAACGTCGCGGCCGCGTCCGGGGTGAGCACCAGGCAGTCGGCCACCTGCTCGGTGCGGTTCACGTAGCAGGTGCAGTGACCACCGTCGAGATCCAGGTGGCGACACGCGAGGTCGGTGTACTGGACCTCGCCGGTCTCCTCGAGCTCCACCTTGTGCAGGCAGCAGAGACCGCACCCGTCACACAGCGCCTCCCATTGATCGGGACGCATCGCCGCAAGCGGAGTCACCTCCCAGAACGGTCGGCCATCTTCTGTAGACATGGTGCCCCTCACGTCGCCCGGATCGTGTCCTCAGTGTAGCCAACACGGCCTGTCGTGCCATCGCCGGGGATCGGCGCCACGACATGGGCTCCGGGCCGCCCGGCCGGGATCGATTGACCTTCCCGCCCCTCCCTTGATCTGCTAGGCGATGCTCCCCTTCGTCCTGCGCCAGGTCGGCCAGCGGCTGGTGTTGCTGTTCGTGATCTCGGTGATGTCGTTCGCCATGGTGCATCTGGCGCCCGGCGAGCCGTCGCTCGTGGATCCCTCCAACCCGCGTCTAAAAGCGGAGGACGTGGCCAAGATCCGGGCCGCCTTCCACCTGGACGAGCCGCTCCACACCCAGTACGTCTACTGGCTGCGTGACCTGTTCTCCGGCCGGCTGGTCTCCTTCAAGGACCAGCAGCCGGTGTTGGGCAAGATCTGGCAGCGGTTCCTCAACTCCCTGCCGCTCTTCGTGTTGGGGACACTGCTCACCTGGCTACTGGCGTTCCCGGCCGGGATCCGTGCGGCGGTGGCGCGCGGTGGCACCTTCGACCGGGTGACCACCTTCCTGGCCTTCGCGATGTTCTCCATCCCCGGCTTTTTCCTCGCATACATCGCGATCCAGTGGACGGTGACCCACCTGGAGGTGTCGGTGGTAGGGATGCGCACCTTCGGCTTCGAGGGCGCCAGCGCTTGGTATCTGCTCAACGACCGTCTGTGGCACCTGGTGGTGCCGTCGGTGATGGCGGCCTTTGTCGGCGTCGCAGTGCTATCGCGCTACGTGCGCAGCCAGATGGTGGAGGTGCTGGACCAGGATTACGTACGCACCGCCCGCGCCAAGGGAGTCGCCGAGGATACGGTCACTTACGGCCACGCCCTACGCAACGCCCTGCTGCCGTTCATCACCATGTTCGGGATGATGCTGCCGGGTCTGATCGGCGGTTCGGTGATCTTCGAGACGATCTTCGCGTGGCCCGGCATGGGGCGCATGGCGTGGGAGGCCGTCCTATCCCGCGACTTCCCGGTCACCCTAACCCTCCTCTTTGTCAGCTCCTGCCTCACGCTGGCCGGAACCCTGGTGAGCGACCTGCTCTACGGGGTGGCGGATCCGCGAATACGAATCTCATAGGGTTTGGGGATGGGGGGTGCGGGGTGAGGGAGAGGACAGCCGTTCGGACTCCATAAGGTCACGATGGTTACAAGCCACCTGAACAAATCGTTTGGCTGCGCAGCGGCCATCCATCCCCCCACCCCTCATC